>NZ_PRLH01000137.1 GCF_003013815.1 Cyanothece sp. BG0011
TGATGCCCAACGTTGCGCTCAATTAACATTAGAATTAGCCGAAGCTGGACAACCCATGAGTTTAGCTCGTTTAGAAAACGATTATGATAGTATGTTGCGAAAATATTATAACTTGAGTATTTCGCAACTGAACTTTAGTGAAGTGTTTTATGAAGTCCTACAAGTTGCTAGAAATAATCGCATTCGTCTACCTAGTAACATGGGATTATATGCTAAAACCTTAGCCAATTTAGAAGGGGTAGCTAGAGCCTTTGATCCAGAGGTTAATTTTCTCAATCAAATTAAGCCCTTAATGACGGATTTATTCCGCCGTCAACTATTAGGAGATAACCCCATCGAAACCTTTTTAAGAACCGCTTTAGACTTAAAAAGTTTATCCTTGCGATCGCCCCGTCAAATGGAATTATTATTAGATCGGGTTACCTCTGAAACCCTGAAATGGAATGTTAACTTAAGAAATATTGATCCCATCCGTAGCAGTTTAGATAATTCAGCAAATCGCATCGCTTTTAGTATTATTGTTGGGTCTTTAATTATGGGTGCGTCTAATATTTCTAGTAGCGCACAAAGTTCGCAATTATTTTGGTTAAGTAACATTTTATTTACAGCCGCCAGTCTGCTAGGATTATGGTTAGCTATTAGTATTTTACGTTCAGGAAACCTGAAATAAGTTAATGATGAACCGTTGATAATTAGTAAATTGAACAATGACTACTACACCGATTAAAGAAAGTTGGATTAGCAAGTTTGATATTGCAAATTTTTGGAATAAATTGGTAGCGGTGATTGCTGTTATTAATTTTATTTTAGTGCTATTTAATATGAGTTACATTCCTTTACGGGATGTATATTTAAAGCGAATTCCTACTCTTGTTACCCTTTATGATCCTGTTAAAGCCATTGAACCCCATCCAGAAACAACTTATTACTTACAAACTGTCGATCAATTAGAACAAAAAATTAAACAAAATGGGTTAGATAGTCAAGTAACAGAAACCTTACTGGATAATTTACAACAACAAAGTTTAACCTTGTTGGATGAAAATCCTTTTTTAATTTCTAATAAGTTAGGAACGTTAGCGAAAATTAAAAGACTGGTTCGCCATGAGTTTAAGAGTTTATCGGCCAAAAGTGGCTTTTATCAATTATGGAGTAAAGACTATTTTCAATCCGTAGGAACAGCAGAAGCCTTAGACTTTTTTGATAGTAAACTTCGTCCCTTATTAGCGAGTAATTATTTTCGACCTATTGATGAAAATGGATTATATGTTGATAAATTTTGGCTCATTGATAGCGTCTTTATTTTATTCTTTTTCCTGGAAATTATGAGGAAAGCGATCTGGCGATCTATCCAGGATCATGATGTTAGTTTTATTGATAGATTATTGCGTCGTTGGTACGATTGGTTATTCTTGTTGCCTACATGGCGTTGGTTGAGAATTATTCCCGTTACGGTGAGGATACATCAATCTAAATTAGTGGATTTTGAGCGAGTCTTAGCCCAATTAACCCACGAACCCGCTGCCTATTTAGCTGATAGAATTTCTAACTTTTTGTTAGTGAGATTAATCAATCAAACTCAAGATTCTGTGGTGAGTGGAGAAGCAGCAAAAGCCCTATTGAATTCAGAATCTTATGTTAAATTGGGTTCAGTTAATAAAGTCGATGCCATTAGCGATCGCCTGTTAGAATTAACCATAGAACGGGTTTTACCTGAAGTTAAACCCGAATTAGAAGCCTTATTAAGACACAGTTTACAAGAATCGTTTAAAGACTCTAATGTCTATCAAGGTATTGCAACCATTCCAGGCATTCAATCCCTTCCTAGTGGTGTCATTCAACAACTAGCCGACTATTTAGCGGAGTCTACCTTAGAAATTTTAATGAATTCCTATGCTGATCTCGAAGGAAGGGAATTATTTAATCATCTTTCGACTCAATTTAAACAGTCATTAAGTCGAGAATTACAAGATCCTAAAACACAATCTCACTTACAATCTTTACTGGCTGAACTATTAGAAGAGATGAAAATTAATTATATTCAAAAATCTCGAGAAGAAGATCCTGAAGCAACCCTAGAAGAAGCAGAACATTTAAGAGAATTACAAGAAGATCAAGAAAAAGAAAAAGAGATTTAAAAAATATACATTATCAAACTGATAAACTTTTGGTGTAGTATAAAACAACTAAACAAATTGTTTAAGTAACATGACTTCCGTTACCAGTGCATCCGATGACATTAAATGGGAAAAATTACCCGACGATTTTATCTTACCTGATGACCCCGTAGACAATATTCATCAACCTGCGATCGCTGCAGCCTTAACTGATAGTTTAGAAATTGCTGGTAAACTTCCTGATACTGCGGTCACAACCACCAATTACGGCATCTGCGCCACGGTAAATGGCAAAATTGTCGTAAAAGCCCCTGACTGGGCTTATATACCTCATATTCGTGTGTCTCAAGGGGAAATTGATCGCAGCTACACCCCCCAACTTCAAGGGGAACCCCCCATTATTGTCATGGAATTTCTCTCAGATACCAATGGTCACGAATATTCCATTAAACCCACTTATCCCCCTGGAAAATGGTTTTTTTACGAGAAAATTCACAAGGTTCCTCACTATATTATTTTTGAACCTTATAGTGGGTTAATTGAACATTATCAACTTGATGAATCTGGGGGATATGAAATACAATCTAGTGATGAAACTGGACGTTATTGGATTCCTCAATTAGAGCTTTATTTAGGGCTTTGGGAAGGTACAAGAGAACAACGTAAAGGCTATTGGTTGCGCTGGTGGAATGAAGCAGGAGACTTGTTACTCTGGGGTTCAGAATTAGCCTTTCAAGAACGTCAAAAAGCTGAAGTTGAAAGGCAAAAAGCTGAAGTTGAAAGACAAAAAGCTGAACGTTTAGCTGCGCAATTAAGGGCTGCTGGTATTGAGCCTGAATTATAATAAATTAACTTGTAGGGGTCAACGCTGAGCGAAGTCGAAGTGTTGACCCCTACAAATTCGCAAAAAATTGAATAAAGAAAACTTGAAGGTTGATATCTTTATTCAATCTCCTGATGTATAAGGTTTGTAAACTTAATCTTTCTGTGAGCAGTTATTTTATGCTTGGTTTAGCAAAACTTATCAATTTTCGGAGGGAAAAGCAAAGCTTATCTTTTAATTTCCTGGCTACTTCTGTACTCGGTTTATCCTTTGGTTTAGGTTTGGTCTTTCCTCACTCCGCATCTGCGTTTGACTTTGATCAGAAGTTACTCGCCCCTGATGGTGCAGCAAGTGATCTATTTGGAGGATCTGTGTCATTATCAGGCAATACTGCTTTAGTGGGTAGTCCGGGTGATGATGATAATGGACAGAATAGTGGTTCAGCTTATCTGTTTGATGTTATCACAGGAACTTTACTACAAAAGTTAACCGCTCCTGATGGTGCAGGTGGTGATCAATTTGGATATTCTGTGTCACTATCAGGTAATATTGCTTTAATGGGTAGTTTGGGTGATGATGATAATGGAAGTGCTAGTGGTTCAGCTTATCTGTTTGATGTTACTACAGGAAATTTGCTATACAAGTTAACCGCCCCTGATGGCGCAGCAAGTGATCAATTTGGATGGTCTGTGTCACTATCAGGTAATACTGCTTTAGTGGGTAGTTATTTCGATGATGATAATGGAAGTAATAGTGGTTCAGCTTATCTGTTTGATGTCATCACGGGGAATTTTCTACAAAAGTTAACTGCCCCTGATGGTGCAGAGGGTGATAACTTCGGATATTCTGTGTCACTATCAGGTAATACTGCTTTAGTGGGTAGCCGTCTTGATGATGATAATGGAGGTAATAGTGGTTCAGCTTATCTATTTGATGTCACTACGGGAAATTTTCTACAAAAATTAACCGCCCCTGATGGTGCAGCAAGTGATCAATTTGGCTCTGCTGTATCGTTGTCTGGCCATACTGCTTTAGTGGGTAGCTTTTCTGATAATGATAATGGAAGTGATAGTGGTTCAGCTTATTTATTTGATGTCACTACAGGCGATTTTCTACATAAGTTAACTGCCCCTGATAGTGCAGAATTTGATCAATTTGGATGGTCTGTGTCACTATCAGATAATACTGCTTTAGTTGGTAGTAGGTCTGATGATGATAGTGGAACTAATAGTGGTTCAGCTTACCTATTTGATGTCACTACAGGGAATTTACTACAAAAGTTAACCGCCCCTGATGGTGCAGAATTTGATAGCTGTGACGTTCTCCCTCCGTTAACCGCTTGGGCGGTATAACGGGGGCTTCTAAAACAGAGATAACTGCATATACTCAGTTCCAGAAGTTTCCTGCTTCACAGGCTGTCCACTGACTAAGCCTCCACAGGCAGACGGGATGAGACCCACCCCATGTATTTGCAATGCCTTTTTTATAATATTAACTGCGGCGTTTTCATCCCTATCCATTGTCAAATTACATTTCGGACATTCATGTAATCTAACTGATAGTGTTTTCGGAACTTTATGACCACAGCTTGAGCAATTTACTGTCGTTCCATGAGGACTAACTTTGACAAACCAAACGCCGCGTTTTACCGCCACTGCTTCTAATTTTGTTAAGAAATTTCCCCAAGCGACATCTAAAATACTCTTAGCCAATTTAGTTTTAGCTAACCCTTTGATGTTTAAGTCTTCACAAGCAATAAAATCATAATTATTGACCAACCAATGTGCTGTTTTGTAGTGCCAGTCTTTTCGATATCTAGCAATTTTTTGATGAGTTAAAGCTATTCTTTTTTGTTGTTTCTCATAGTTTTTTGACCCTTTATTTTTTCTGGCTAATTTACGTTGTTGACGAGCTAAATGCTTTTGTCGATTGCGATAAATCTTTTTAACAGCAACTGTTTTTCCTTGACTGGTAGTCAAAAACTCTTTTAATCCTACATCAATTCCAACTGCTGATTTGATATTATCTATGGGAATAACATTCGGAATCGTCTCATCTTCTGCTGTAATACAGACATAGTATCCATCTGCTTTTTTAACGATTGTAGCTGTTTTAAGAATAAAACTTTCAGGAATCGGACGATGGATTACAACTGGTATAGCTCCCCATTTTTTTGTCCAAAGACAATTATTTTGAAACTTGATAACAGCTTTGGGATGATTAACTCTCGAAAAACTAAAAGACCTTAATTGACCAGCTTTTTTAAATCTAGGTCGCCCTCCTCTTTTACCTTTTTTATCTGGAACTAACCATCTTTTCCAGGCTTTTTCTAATCTTTGAAGATTCATCTGTTGAACTTCGCAGTAGATATTTTTGTAGTCAGGAAAGAGAGTTTTTGTCTGTTTTAAATCTGATTGTTGAGTGTAATAATTAACTTTTTCTGGTATTTCTCCTATGGTTTCACTAATTAAACTGCATCTATCAATAGCACATCGAGTCCGTCTTAACCAGTCCAAACGCTGACCTAGCGCATAGTTCCAGTGACGACGTAAAAGTTCTAACCACTGGTTTATACACTCTGCTTGCTTTTGATTAGGCTTGATTCGGTACTCAAATGTCAGTATCATAATACTATTATTGTAGCACTTATCGTTGTTAATGAACAATAGTTATAGTAAAGAAAATAGGTCAGTTTACTTACTTGCCGTACATATTGTCTTAGTGACTAAATATCGGAGAAAAGTCATTACCCCTGACATCCTATCTCGTCTGCAACGAATTTTCACAGATACTTGCAGTAAATGGGATTGTCGATTAGTAGAATTTAATGGTGAAACAGACCATGTTCATCTACTTGTTGAGTTTAATCCTAAAGTTCAACTTAGTAAATTTATTGCTAATTTAAAAACTGTTTCTTCTCGTTTAATCAGAAAAGATTTTTCAGATCATTTAACTCAATTTTATGGACAAAAACCTGTGTTCTGGACTGGTTCTTATTTTATTGCTACTTGCGGTGGTGTAACGATTGAACAACTTAAACAATATGTTGAAAAACAACAATCTCCTGTTTAAAAGGACTCCCTATGGTCGGTTTATTTTTTGGTCGGTAATTCCCCTCCCCCTAACATTCGTATAAGGGGAGACCCCTTACCGACATTTAAGTTGGATATTCTGTGTCATTATCGGGGGATACTGCTTTAGTGGGTAGTCGTCTCGATGATGACAATGGACTTGATAGTGGTTCCGCTTATGTCTTTACGAATACGAGTCAATCTGTACCTGAACCCTCTTCAACCAGTGCTTTAGTCATTTTAGGTGCAGGAGGTGCTATTAGGTTTGGTATATCCTTTAAACGCAAACTTGCTAAAAATAGTAAGAAAAAATAAATTTAGATGAGTTTTATCATTGTCACCGATAATAAAGATAGTCCTCTAGAAACAAAATAGGGGACTTTTTTAAACACATGAAATCATTAGAGACTATTCGTCAACAACTAATGTCTGGAAAATTTGATTTGACACGCCATGCTTTAAAGCGTGTTGTTGAACGAAATATATCTAGACAAGAAATTATAGAGACAGGAAATAATGTTATTATGATTGAAGATTATCCTGATGATAAATATACTCCTAGTTGTCTTTTGTTGGGATTTACTGAAGTAAATAGACCCTTACATCTGCAGACATCTCGGTTAGATGCTCCCAGAACAACCATTATTACTCTCTATGAACCGAATGAAAAAGAATGGATTAATTATTCACAACGGAGATGAAAAAATGTTTAACTGTTATAGCTGTGGTTCAGAAAATTTTACATCTCAATTAGTTAATGAAACCTTTGAAATTGAAGGAAAACTAATTTTAGTAGAGAATATTCCTGCACAAGTTTGTAGTCGTTGTGGAGAAATTACTTTTAGTGGTGAGACAGCAGAAAAGGTTCGTTTAATAGTTCAAGGAGAAACGAAACCGATAAAATCAATTAAAGTGGACGTTTTTGCTTATCAAAGATGAAATATGAAACCTAATTGTAGTAAAATGACTTACGTTCTCCTCCTAGAAATCAATTAGAAGCTTTAAAAGGCGATCGTCAAGGACAGTATAGTATCCGCATAAATGATCAAGATATAATTTGCTTTATTTGGTCACAACAAGGTGTTAAAGAAGTTGAAATTATTGATTATCACTAATTACTTTAATTATGGTTAATATTCCTATATCTTTATCTACAGAAAAATAATATATGATGTGCTATCCTCAAGTAATTTGTATAGGTGAAATCCTATTTGACTGTCTTGCTGATCAATTAGGGAAAGAATTAAATGAAGTGACATCATGGACAGCCTACCCAGGGGGCGCGCCTGCTAACGTCGCTTGTGGTTTAATTAAGTTAGGGATTTCTGCTGCTTTTATTGGCTGTATTGGAGACGATAAACCAGGGGATGAGTTAATTGATCTCTTAAAAAAAATAGGGGTCAATATAACAGGAATACAACGACATCCTACAGCCAAAACTCGACAAGTTTATGTGACTCGTTCCCTAACAGGAGAACGTCAATTTGCTGGTTTTGGGAATATAAATACTGAAGAATTTGCTGATACCCAGTTAAACGCTGAACAGTTAGAAGAATCATTATTGACTCATGCAAACTATTTAGTTATTGGAACGTTAGAATTAGCTTATCCTAAAAGTAAAAAAGCAATTTTTAAAGCGATTGAACTAGCTAAAAAACATCAATTAAATATTTTTGTTGATATCAATTGGAGGCCCGTATTTTGGTTAGATTTAGCAAAAGCAAAGCCCTTAATTTTGCAAGGTTTAAAAGAAGTGGACTTTATTAAATGTTCCCAAGAAGAAGCCGACTGGTTATTTAGTACAGAAAATCCCCAAAAAATTGCTCAAAAATTCCCTAAAGTTAAAGGTGTCTTAGTGACATTAGGGGAAAAAGGCTGTGATTATTATATAGGTAAAAATAGAGGGACAGTAGAAGGGTTTTCCGTTAAAGTAGTAGATACAACAGGAGCAGGAGATAGTTTTGTTGCTGGTTTTTTATCTCAATGTTGTCAGTATCAAGAAAAAATATTAAGTGATCCCGTAATAGCAAAAAAAGCCATACTCTATAGTAATGCTGTGGGGGCATTAACCACCACAAAACCAGGAGCGATCGCCGCCCAACCCAGCAAAGAACAAGTTGAAACTTGGCTAGAACAAACCATTAATAATTAATAATTAATAATTAATACTAACCCTGTCAAGAGATGCCGTTCTATCTTAAAATAGTAATTAATAAATAATAAAATAGTTCACCAGGTGAAATATGACCAAAACTGTGGCCCAAGTCATGACGCAAAACCCCATCACCGTTACTCCCCAAACCCCCCTATCCGAAGCGGTGAAAATTATAGCAGAAAAAAAAATTAGTGGATTACCCGTGGTGAATGAACAAGGGAAACTCGTAGGAATTATTTCTGAAACCGACTTAATGTGGCAAGAAACAGGAGTCGAACCGCCCCCCTACATTATGATTTTAGATAGCGTTATTTATCTACAAAATCCTGCCCGTTACGAAAAAGAAGTTCATAAAGCCCTAGGGCAAACCGTGGGGGAAGTTATGAGCGATAAACCCATTAGTGTCAAAGAAACACAACCCTTAAAAGAAGCGGCCCATCTGATGCACGAAAAGAAAATTCGTCGTTTACCAGTAGTTGACGAAAATAATACCAAAGTGATCGGCATTCTGACTCAAGGGGACATTATTCGCACCATGGCCCAAGAATAATTGTTACAATTTTGATCGATCAAAAGTGTCTTTTTGTCTAATAGATAAAAAAAACAAAAAATAGGAAGGGGATGGGGAAAAATGACACAAATGACCAGTAGTGTCTCCAATAACGTCATTAATAACTATATTCAACGAGTGACAGAATGGAGTCAGTCCAGTCAGCGAATTCCAACCACTGAAGAATTAGAAAGTATCGCGGCCGAATTAGGGATAGAACCCGAAGAAATTCAAGCAGCCCAAAAACAATCCCACGATCACTATGTTCGGGCCCAGGGTTATATGCGTTTAAAACATTGGGACGATGCGATCGCAGAACTGCAAGAAGCCGTCGCTTTTAATCCTTCTAACTTAGATATGTTAGTCAGTTTAGCCTCGGCACATATGGGTCGATGGGAAGCCTATCACCGACGAGAAGATGAAAACAACATTCGTCTGAGAATTCGGCAATGTCTCGTCATTAAACCCGACTGCGAAGACGCGCTCAATTTATTGGCTAGGCTGTCCACTAACCTCAAGTGGCGTAATCGGATCATAACCGCCATTGGAGTGGGTTTAGGCGGAATTTGTGTGGGGATAGGAGGGGTGGCATTATTCGGAGACGGCCTACCCCAATGGTTTCAAGGAGAATCAAAACTCGAACAGTTAGAACAAAGTGTTATCCGTGAATTAGACCTGCTACAACGGCAACAAGATTCCTTAGAAGCCCAAATGACAGCAGGACAACGACAAAATGATCAACGGAGTCAAAGAAATCTATCAATTTTACAAAGTCGCATCAATCAATTAGAAAGAGAAGTTAATCAGTTAGAACAAAAAATTGTAGAACTTGAAAAAGAACAACCTCAAAAAATAATTCCCCGTTCTTCTAACCGATCAATTATCAGGGGCATGGAGTAAGGATAAGACCTCATGAATGTAGAATGTAGAATTTAGAATGTAGAATTGAGAATTAACTTCTTTTTGCATTTTGAATTCTATATTTTTAACCTAAACTGAACCTCATGAGTCTTAAACTGTATTTTCTGAGACACGGAGAAACCACCTCCTCTCAAACAGGAACCTACTGTGGCAGATTAGATATTGAATTGACCCCCTCTGGCCTACAAATGGCAGAAGATTTTGCCCAAACCTATAAGACGGTTCAATGGAAAGCGGTTTATTCGAGTCCGTTAAAACGAGCGATCGCCACAGCTAAACCCTTATGCGATCGCCTCAACCTACCCATGGAACTCCGTCACGGCCTCAAAGAAATCTATTATGGAGACTGGGAAGGGAAAACCCCCGAAGAAGTGAACCGAGAGTTTCATGATGACTATGTGCGCTGGTTAGCCGATCCGGGTTGGAATAGTCCCAACGGCGGAGAAAAAGGGATCGACATCGCCCGTCGGAGTTCAGAAGTCCTCGAAGAAATTGAACATAAGTATGACACCGGTAATATTTTAGTCGTCTCCCATAAAGCAACGACCCGGATTATGTTATGTTCTCTGTTGGGAATCGATGTGGGCCGTTATCGCGATCGCATTGGAATGGCAGTGGCCGCCCTCAGTATCGTCGAAATGGCTGACCATGGCCCTTTAGTTCATGTCATGGGCGATCGCTCTCATCTGAGAACAGAATTAAGAAAAAGATATGCAATATCGGTCAACTATTAAACTGTATTAATTAAAAATGGCTTTAATGCTTTACTTCCTGCGCCATGCCCAAACCGCCTACAGCAAAACAGGGGGATATTGCGGTAAATTAGAAAATGATCCGGGATTGACCCCCGAAGGTCATCAAATGGCCCAGGCCTTCGCCCAGGCTTATGCCCATTTACCCTGGAAAGCTATTTATGTTAGTCCGTTATATCGCACCAGACAAACCGCAAGACCTCTATGTGAAAAGGTAGGGCTTTCTATGCAACTACGGGAAGGACTACAAGAGATCGGTTATGGTAAATGGGAAGGAATGCACCCTAAAGACATCGATCGCCACTATCATGATCGTTATGTAAAATGGTTGACAGACCCGGCTTGGAATGCACCCCCAGAGGGAGAAAGAGGGATCGATATTGCCCGTCGCAGTTCCCACGTTCTCGAAGAAATTGAGCAGACTTACGACACGGGTAACATCTTAATTGTCTCTCATAAAGCGACTATCCGTATTATGTTATGTAGTTTACTGGGTATTGATATTAAATATTACCGCGATCGCTTTTTAATGCCAGTGGCTGCACTGAGTTTGGTAGAATTAACCCTGACTGGACCGTTGATTCATTTTATTAGCGATCGCTCCTACTTAGATGATTATTTACAGTCCTTACCCAGTACCTAAATCTGTTTAAAATAATAATTAATCTTTTCTATAACATTTCTCACTCTGATGAGGTACATTTTTAACTCCTGACTATTGCCACCCCCTCTAACTCCCCCTTTTGTGAGGGGGAGAACCCTTGCCTATTGCCTTAAAGCGATCCCCTGTGTACCTCATGAGTATGAGAACTGCTATATTGTTTCAATTGTTATTTTTCTAGAAATTAAATCAATGTTAAAACCGATAGAAACCGTTAAATTATTTGAATCTCAACCCGAACAAACTTTTGCCCCCGGAGAGGTTATTTTCAGAAATGGAGAACAAGGAACTGTGATGTATGGCATCATTGAAGGGGAAGTAGAAATGTATATTAATGATAAAGTTATTGAAGTGATTAAAAAAGGTGATGTTTTTGGACAAGGGGCCTTAGTTCATGAGGATTATTTAAGGGCTTCTACTGCTATTGCTAAAACTGAATGTAAACTAGCTATTTTAGACAAAGAACATTTCTTATTTGCGGTACAACAAACGCCCATGTTTGCCCTAGAAGTTCTCAGAAGTTACTCTGATCGTCATCGTCGTTTAAAAAAAGTAATGGACGCTTTAGGGAATATTTAGAAAATCACCCATCCTACTATAATTATAGGCATTAAACCCATGATACAACCCATTGAAACGATCAAAATTTTCAAAAGTCAACCGGAAATCACGGTTTCCAAAGGAGAGATTATTTTTAGGGATAAAGAAAAAGGAACGGTGATGTATGGCATCATTAAAGGGGAAGTGGAAATGTATGTTGATGATCAACTGGTAGAAATAATCGAAGAAGGGGATATTTTTGGACAAGGAGCGTTAGTTCATGAAGACTATTCAAGAGCGTCTACTGCTATTGCTAAAACTGACTGTAAACTGGCGGTTTTAGATCGCGATCGTTTTTTATTTGTTGTACAACAAACCCCCATGTTTGCTTTAGGGGTAATGAGAAGCTATTCTGATCGTCATCGTCGCTTAAAATCAGTGATGAATGGCCTGATCGATATCTAAACAATGACTGATTCTAATCTTATTTGCGTTCATGTTTTTATTAGTGGCACAGTTCAAGGGGTAGGATACCGCTATTCTACGGTACAGGAGGCTCAAAAACTAGGCATTAAGGGATGGGTCAGAAACCGCCGTGATGGGCGTGTAGAAGCGATTTTTGAAGGGACAGAACCCTTAATTGAACAAATGGTGCAATGGTGTCACCAGGGGCCGAGGAGTGCTAAAGTGACTGATGTCACCCTAGAAACCGTAGAACTTCAGTTATATAAAGGGTTTGAAGTCAAAGAAACTTGTTGAAGCTTTAGTTTTGATTTTTATTAACTTCTGCTTGCACTGTTTCTAAAGGTAAATCTAAAGAAGCTGCTATAATTTCTACACTCAGACCTAATTTTATCATTCTGGGGATAGACTCTAATTTACTCGATAGTTGTCCTTCTTGTCTGCCTTCTTGTCTGCCTTCTTGTCTGCCTTCTTGTCTCCCTTTTTGTCTCCCTTCTTCTAACGCTTCTTGATAGACTTTGGTTTGTTTTAAATCACTTAAACTAAACATAGCTTCTAGTTCCTGACGATTAATTTTGGGTAATTTATAAATTAGAATAGTTTCTAATAGTTCCAAAAGCTCTTTTTGTTGCTGTTTATCATTAATGTCTTGGCGAACTTTTTGGATGATTGGTTGAGCAACTGCAACGGCTTCGGTTTCTTTGGATACTATTAATTCAATTATAGCAATGCCTAGGGAGTTTGTGTCAGACGCTGCTAATTCATTAATATAAATACGTTGTATTCGTTGAGAAGTGAGTAATTCTTGATAACGTTGAATATTAGATGATTCCACTTGACGATTGGGATAAATAATAACTCCCTTCCAATCAGATTGCAAAGGAGTTTTACTTAAATACAAAAATATTTCACTAAAAAAACGAGCATAAAAGTTACTATCTTTTTGAAATTGAACTTCTAAAAAATAGATGGGATCACTTTTTTTTTGGGTAAAAAAACTCCATCAATACGAAAAGCTAACTGTTTCACTTCTACCGATGAAAAGTCATAGTTACTAGCGTCTTCTGGGTTATGATTAATAAGTTCAAAGAAGAAACTAGGAAATGATTGAAACAGCCGATAAAAAATAGTGTCTGTTTTCATTATCTATTTGATTAACAATCAAGACAAATAGTCTTCAGTTATCTCTAAAACAAAGTATAAATAAAAGGAGCGATCGCAGATCCTTGAGTAAAAATAATTAAGGCACCTAATAACACTAAAGTAATAATTAATGGGGCTAACCAATACTTTTTACGTTCGTTTAAAAAGCCCCATAAATCTTTTATAAGTTCAATAAATCCTTCCATTAATAAGGTTTCTCCATACTAAGTTTATTTTTAATTTGACTAGATACTCGATAGGTTTCTGATCTAAATTCAAATTTTCTTGTCAATGGATCTCGCTTAATTAGCTTCATAAATAAGCCCATTGGTGTCACAATAATAAAGAAAATAAGCCCTAAAATAACACGACTATTGACCCATGCAAGCACCTGGGCAACTCTCATCCATCCTTGATAAATAGGAGCAAGAGATTGGGGAATTAATAGCCCTAAACTGCCTAAAACAGCAGCAATAATCCAAGGAATTAAAGGTAAAGAATGACCCCATAATAATGGTAATAGTAAGCCAAATAATAAGGCAATCATTCCCCCTGTTATTAAGCCAAATTCCCTTAATCCTTTTTTATCTAATTTCGGTATTTCATGAAACATCTTTTTCCTCTCTAGTTTATTAATCTAGTTCAAATTCATCTTTCCAAGCCTCATCTTTTTGCCATTGAGGTTGTTTAGACTTAGCCAATAAATAATTATTAATCACTAAATAATCCATCTCAGTCCGCATAAAACAACGATAGGCATCTTCTGGGGTACAAACAATCGGTTCTCCTCTAACATTAAAGGAAGTATTGACTAAAACCCCACACCCTGTCAAGGCTTCAAATTGTTTAATTAATTGATAGTAACGGGGGTTCGTTTCGGGGTGAACAGTTTGTACTCTTGCTGAATAGTCAACATGGGTAATAGCAGGAATTTTTGAGCGAGGAATCTTCAATTTTTCGATACCAAATAATTGTTTTTGTTCTGCTGTCATGGGGATATGTAAGTCTTTTTTGACTTCAGCCACTATTAACATATAGGGACTGGGTTTATCTAACTCGAAATATTGGTTAACTTTTTCGCCTAAAACAGAGGGTGCAAAGGGACGAAATGACTCTCGATATTTAATTTTTAAGTTCATCACTGACTGCATTTTCTCATTCCGAGGGTCTCCAATAATTGAGCGATTTCCTAACGCCCTCGGTCCAAATTCCATCCTTCCTTGAAACCAACCGACAACATTACCTTTAGCCAATATTTCTGCTACTTTGCTAAACAGTTCACTGTCTTCTAAATAAACATAATTAGCCCTCACATCCTCAAGATATTGTTGGGCTTCTTCATTACTAAATTCAGGCCCTAAATAAGCCCCTTGCATTGCATCAGAATCATTGGTATAACGAGGCTTTTCTAAATATTGATACCAAATGGCTAACGCTGCCCCTATCGCCCCTCCAGCGTCTCCTGCTGCTGGTTGAATCCAAATATCTTTAAATTTTCCTTCTCTTAAAAGTCGCCCGTTAGAAACACAATTTAAAGCCACACCTCCGGCTAAACATAAGTTATCGGTTCCTAATTCTTGGTAAGCAGTATTAGCTAATTTTAAGACGATTTCTTCGGTTACTTTTTGAATAGAAGCAGCAATATTCATCTCCCGTTGGGTAATTTCGCTTTCGGGTTGACGAGGAGGTTGACCAAATAGTTTTGCAAACTTACTATTCGTCATAGTTAAACCGGTCGCATAATTAAAATAATCCATATTGAGGCGAAAGGTCCCATCCTCTTTAATATCAATTAAATTCTCTAATATTAAGTTAGTATATTTCGGTTCACCATAAGGGGCTAACCCCATTAATTTATATTCCCCAGAATTGACCTTAAATCCTGTATAATAAGTAAAGGCAGAGTATAATAAACCCAAGGAGTGAGGAAAGTTAATTTCCCACTGGGGAATCATACTATTACCTTCCCCTAACCATAAGGAAGTTGTAGCCCATTCTCCGACAGCATCTAAACATAAGATAGCTGCGGTTTCAAAGGGACTAGGAAAGAAGGCAGAAGCAGCATGAGATTGATGATGTTCTGTAAATAATAACGGGGGAAGTTGGGCGGTTTTACAGTTAGCTAATTTCGCTAATTCTTTCTTTAAAACTGTCTTTAAATATAACTTTTCTTGTAGCCATGCTGTCATGGCTGTGACGAAAGAACGAAACCCTTTTGGTGCATAGGTAATATAGGTTTCTAGAAGTCTTTCAAAGGTAATTAAAGGCTTTTCATAAAAAACAATATAATCTAACTTTTGTAGAGAAAGATTAGCTTCGGTTAAGGCATAACTAATGGCATTTTTCGGAAACCTAGCATCATGTTTCTTGCGCGTAAATCTTTCTTCTTGTGCGGCCGCTATAATGTTTCCTGATTGAACGACAGCAGCCGCACTGTCATGGTAATAGGCAGAAATGCCCAAAATATTCATCTTTAATTTGATCCTCCACCACGTTATACTGCTTGTGCTGCGATGGCCAAAGACCCCTGATCGCAAGAAATAACCTACAGGATAACACAATAGACGGAAAAAACTAAAATAAGATTCTACTACAGTGTCTTACAAAATGGCCACGATGGCTAAAGTAACACCAGTCCAAAATAGGGTTTTACTGCGGGCAGAACATAAACCGGGCAACATCATAACTGTTTATCTCCATGATAAATAGAGAAGTTGGCTCTATCTATCTTTACTATACTATTTCTCTTCTGAAATGAACTCAGTATATTCTAGGTTGAGGGAAACTCTTTGGTTAACCTCTCAGCAATTGCCACCAGTCCCCAGAGAAAGATTAGGATGGTTGCTAGACTCATCATGGGTATTTCCTCTTATATTAACTTTTGTAAATTTACTTAACTTCATTTTAACTTTATGCCATGAGAGTCAGCAGGGATGATAACCGTATCAGTATAAATACTGAGCAAGAGACAAAGTAGATAGCTTTCCAAAAAGAGTAATGATGAGTAAATAGACTTAAATATGCCCTTTTCTTTCTTTTTGAACAGCGAAAGCTAGTTTCTCAGGAATTTTGTCTAGATTCGCTGCTATTTCAGCTTCAGAGAAAGGAGACACAAAGGTATAACAGGGGTCACATTCTCCGTCATCGTAAACTTGCATTACCCATTTATCAGGTAAATTATTAACTGAAACTTCGACAATATACCACCATCTATCATCGACTCTGTGAGAATTTTCTACCGTAAATAACTCTTTTTCTTGGTCAGATAATTCCCATTCTTCTACAATAAATTCAATGGCTTTTTGTTCTGCTTCAACTAAAGAAATCATGACTAATGTTCTACCTCATTAACTTTTTCAATTTCCCAGTGATCTGCGTCTATTTCTCCTAATAAGGCTTCAAGTTTTTGTTGGGCTTCTCTTGCTGATTTTGCTTTGATGGAAAAACAGGCACTCACCACAATTTCATAGAGTTTATCGGGATTGAACTGTTGAATACTATGTTTCATTATATCCCAGAGGAATGTATAAAATCTAAAGTTAATATATTGATTCTAGGGCAATGATTAAGGGAAAATCTGTAAAAAAAATATTAAATAGTATCTTTAGTTGAGATAGGCTTCTTCTTTTTTTAAAAAAATTTATAGCATCTTTCCAGGGATTTAGGGAAAATATAAACTTAATCTTAAAAAAAACATACCGTTAAACATAACACCGTTCAAAAGTACAACAATAAGAGATAATGGTGGGTAGGTCTCAATTTTGTGTACCTTAAAAGACGGATAATCGATGAGAGATAAAAAAGCTGACTATGAAGCTATTTTAAAGAAAATTAACTATCACTTGTCAATTATCCAGAGGTAACGAGCTATAATGCACGATCCAGTACAATAACAACTTAGATAAATTTCAGATGCGAACCCATTATTGTAACCACGTCAGCGCAACCGATATTGATAAGACTGTCACCCTATTTGGATGGGTTGATCGCCGTCGGGATCACGGTGGGGTGATTTTTATTGACCTACGCGATCGCACAGGAATCGTGCAAATTGTCAGCGATCCTCAGCGTACCCCTACATCCTACCCCATCGCTGAGACCCTCCGTAACGAATATGTGGTCAAAATCATTGGACAAGTTAGTCAGCGTCCCCCTGAGTCTTTAAACCCCAAAATCCCCACCGGGGAAATAGAAATTTATGCCGAGTCCATTGAGTTATTAAATGGGGTGAATAAACAACTGCCTTTTGTGGTTTCGAGTTTAGAAGCTGAGTCAGTTAAAGAAGAAACTCGTCTCAAATATCGCTATTTAGATTTAAGACGCGATCGCATGGCCAAAAATTTACAATTACGCCATGCTGTGGTAAAGGCTATTCGTCGTTATCTCGAAGACGAACAGCAGTTTATGGAAATAGAAACCCCGATACTAACTCGTTCGACTCCTGAAGGGGCAAGGGATTATTTAGTACCCTCTAGAGTTAACCCTGGACAATGGTATGCACTGCCTCAGTCTCCTCAATTATTTAAACAATTATTGATGGTTTCAGGGTGCGATCGTTACTACCAAATTGCTAGATGTTTTCGTGACGAAGACTTACGGGCCGATAGACAGCCAGAATTCACTCAATTGGATATGGAAATGAGTTTCATGTCTGAAGAGGAAATACTAGAACTCAATGAAGGATTAGTTTGCTCAATTTTTAAAGCGGTTAAAAATATCGATTTACCTCGTCCTTTTCCTCGGCTAACTTATCAAGATGCGATGGAAAAATACGGCAATGATCGCCCAGACACTCGCTTTGATCTAACCTTAGTTGATGTTTCGGATATTGTGAAAGATAGTGGGTTTAAAGTCTTCTCAGGTGCCGTTAAAAATGGGGGTAAAGTGAAAGTTTTACCCATTCCTGGGGGGAATGATGTTATCTCTAATGTGCAGATCAAACCCGGGGGTGACTTATTTAAAGAAGCGACAGAGGCAGGGGCAAAAGGCATTGCTTATATTCGGGTTAAAGAGAATAATAAATTAGACACCATCGGGGCGATCAAAGATAATTTAACCAAAGAACAAAAAGCCGAGTTATTAGCAAGAACTGGCGCAAAACCTGGCTATTTATTGTTATTTGGTGCTGGAGATACAGACACAGTTAATAAGTCCTTATCTCGCTTAAGATTAGTGATCGGTCAACGCATGAATTTAATTGATCCTGACAAGATTAACTTACTTTGGATCACAGAATTTCCGATGTTTGAATGGAATGCAGATGAGAAGCGTTTAGAAGCGTTACACCATCCCTTTACTGCCCCTAATTTAGCCGATTTAAACGATTTAGCAACGGCCAGGGCGCAAGCTTATGATTTGGTTTATAATGGGGTAGAAATCGGAGGTGGAAGTCTGAGGATTTATCAAAAAGAAATCCAAGAAAAGGTATTTGAAACCATTGGCTTATCGTTAGAAGAAGCTTATAATAAATTTGGCTTTTTATTAGAAGCCTTTGAGTATGGAACCCCACCCCACGGAGGTATTGCTTACGGGTTAGATCGCTTAGTTATGTTATTAGCAAAAGAAGACTCTATCCGCGATGTTATCGCTTTTCCTAAGACTCAACAAGCCAGTTGTTTACTGACAGAAGCCCCCGCTTCCGTTGATAGTAAACAGTTAAAAGAGTTACAAGTGAAATCCACTTATAAACCGAAAGTCAAAGAAGAATAAACTTATCAATTAATCTAAGGTAGGCAATGCTTACCTTATTTGTTTTGTTCGTTTAATATGAGTGTTGGTTAAACAGATTGAGGTAAAATCCAATACATTATTATATGTCATATAGTGTAGAAAAAACGTGATGGAAATGCAACCCTTGAATTTACCCCAAGACATTGAACAAAATCTTACCTTTCTTGCCAAAGAAACTGGGCGAGAGAAAGACGATCTTGTGCAGGAAGCCATCTCTAGGGGGATAGAGGATCTCATAGAAGATATCGAAGACATCAGGGATGCTAAAAAGGTTTTAGCAAGTTCTAGCAGACAGTGGACTCTTGAAGAGGTGGAGGCAAAACTTGACTTGGAAGGTCCTATTTAAGGATGAAGCTTTGAAGCAACTAAGGAAACTTAACCCTACTATTCAAAATCGAATCACAAATTATCTCAGGATACGCCTTGCCACTGATGAAGATCCTCGAAGATTTGGTAAAGGCTTAAAGGGAGACATGAAAGGCTTGTGGCGTTACCGTGTTGACGACTACCGCATTATCTGTTTAATAGAAGACGAAGTATTAACCGTCCTAGTCGTAAAAATTGGTCATCGTCGCAAAGTTTATAGAAATTAATCCTTTTTAAAATCTTTGGAAAATTTTATGAATTCTGACATTAATCAAAGCAATAAATTAGAATTTATCAAAAAAGAATTACAAGAAAGAAAAACTAATAATAATTTAAGACAATTAAATGCTATTTATCCAAAAGATGCCGTTACCGTTATCAAAAATGGCAAACGTTTAATTAATTTTAGTTCTAATGATTATTTAGGACTTTCCAAACATCCCCAGATGATTACAGCCTCTCAAGATTATCTTAACCGATATGGAACGGGGTCAACGGCTTCCCGTTTAGTCAGTGGAACCTATGATATTCATGAAAAATTAGAGGAAAAAATAGCAAAACTCTGCGGTAAAGAAGCAGCTTTATTATTTAACACAGGATTTCAAGCGAACACGACCATTATCCCTACTTTAGTTAATCAAAAATCCCTGGTGTTATGCGATCGCTTGGTTCATAATAGTATCTTACAAGGGATTTTCTTAAGTCAAGCCCAATGGAAACGCTATAAACACAATGATTTAAGTCATTTGGAGACATTACTTAAAAAAGCTATTTTACAGGGCTACAATCGCATTTTAATTGTCACTGAGACGGTTTTTAGCATGGAAGGAGACAGAAGTGATGTAGACCGTTTGATTCAACTTTCTCAACAATACAACACACTTCTTTACCTCGATGATGCCCACGCTTTAGGTATCATGGGGAACAAAGGCATGGGACTGACAGCGTATCAGTCAGGAATTGATATTAGTTTAGGAACCTTTGGCAAAGCAATGGGAAGTTTTGGGGCCTTTATTACCACGTCTAAAGGAATGCGTGATTATCTGATTAATTGTTGCCCAGGGTTCATTTATACTACTGCTTTACCGCCGGCTGTTATTGGTTCGATTGATGCTGCGTTTGATATGATTCCTAACTTAGACAAAGAAAGAGACTACTTATTGCAACAGGTATCTTATTTACAAAATAACCTTATAAATTTAGGCTATCAAGTTCTTAACTCAAGTTCTCCTATTATTCCTGTTATCATTGGAAATGAGGAAAAAACCTTAAAATTATCAAATTTTTTAGAAAATAATGGTATTCTAGCTACTGCAATTAGACCCCCAACGGTTCCGAAAAATACGGCCAGAATTCGTTTAGTTTTATCCAGTCAACATCAACCCGAACACATAGATTATCTTATTAATTTACTGAAACAGTATCATGAATTTTAAAAGAGAAATTATTGCTTATCATGGTTGGGCTTTTGATAGAAACTGCTGGAAAGAATGGCAAGAAATTTTATCAACTAATTTTAAATTTAAAACTTATGATAGGGGATATTTTGGTAAAAGTTATACACCCAGTTTTGATAATACTGAGAAAATAAAGATTATTTTTGCTCATTCATTTGGCTTACATTTATGTCCTTTAGAAACCCTAAAAAAAGCTAATTTACTAATCTTATTTAACAGTTTTGCTCAGTTTCATCCTAAAGGAGAAAAACAAAGAAAACGATCAAAAAATGCCTTACAGTTAATGATAAACGAGTTCAATAAGAATCCTAAAAGTGTTTTAGAATCTTTTTACAAAAAATGTTACTCTCCTTTTTCTTCAGTTAACACAAATTATGATAGTGGAGACTGGGAAAAATTGGGGGAAGATTTAGAGTTATTAAATACATCTATTGTCGATATAAATATTCTTAAAAAAGTACCTAAAATTTATATAATTCAAAGTTCAAAAGATCGTATTTTTAACCAATCTTATGCACAAGAATTTTACAAAAACTTGGGTGATAATAGTCAATATTATGAAATCGAAAATATTGGACACAGCCTACCTTTTACTAATATCAAATCTTGCTTACCCATGGTTAACCAAGCATTAGGAGAAATAGACAATTATGGTACTTAGTCAAATAACTCAGTCTTACCAAAAAGAAAAAATAGCAAACAATTTTAGTAAAGGGGTTAATAACTATTTATCTCATTCACAAGTTCAAAAACACTGTGCAGAAAAATTATTACAAATAGCACAAAATTATACTAATTCTATTCCTAAAGGGTCAATTTTAGAAATTGGTTGTGGGACAGGGTTTGTGACGCAGGAACTTATCAAGCAGTTTCCTAACCACTTCAAAGATATTATTGATATCTCCGATGAAATGCTGAAATATTGTGAAAAAAATCTACATATTTCAGAACAACAAAAAGCGTTAATTCAGTTTCGACAAATGGATGGAGAAACTATCAAAACAGATGCTAATAGTTATGCTGCAATTATTAGTAGTTTTACTATACAGTGGTTTCAAGATATTGTTAATAGTTTAAACCGTTTAATCAATACCTTACAACCGCAAGGAGTTTTATTAGTTGCTTTCCCTAATGATAAGAGTTTTCCTGAGTGGCAAAAAATGTGTGATCAATTAAATGTACCTTTTACGAGAAATCAATTACCCAATATCGAAGAATTAATGCAAAAATTATCAATTCCACCTCATAAAATTTATATCTATGAAGAACAAGTAAGCATAAATTATAATAATGCTGCTGATTTTTTTAAAAGTCTTAAAATTATTGGTGCAGGATGTAACTTAAAGCAAGAAAAACTATCCATTCCACAGATGAAAGAATTAATAAATTATTGGAATCATCAATATTATCCTCAAAAAATAGAAGTGACCTATGACGTGACTTTTCTAGGAATTCAGTTAATATGATATACTAATAACTACGACTAGATAACCTTTAATTCTTACTGTTGATTATGCCTTGGTTTGTAAAAATTGAAACAGGAATTGTCAATAAAAAAATATTTGATCAATATGTCCCTGAACATAAAAAATATGTCCAAGCATTAATTAATCAAGGACATCAAGCAAAAACAGGATATTGGGGAGACTATGGGGGAGGAATGTTATTATTCAAAGCAACTTCTTTAGAAGAAGCAGAAACAATCGTAAAAAAAGATCCCCTAATTGTCAATAATTGTGTTAAGTACGAATTACACCAATGGTGTATTGTGGTTGAATGAATAACATTCTAAAGCTTAACCCTTTTTCTTCTTTTGAGACTGATGAAGCTTACGTTTAAATTGGGTTCCAAAAGCAATAGCGGTTGCTGTTCCTAAGATAGTTAAAGGTTCAGGAACAGCTGAGATAGTAACATCATCAATGGCTAAATGAATCACACCATCAGTGAACGCTCTAGGGGTATATAATTGTAATTGATCAAACTTTACTCCAGATAAAGATAGAGTCGTTGATAAATATTGATCGGATGAATTAAATTGATCAAAATCTGATAGTAACACTGAAGTTATCCCTACTTTTTCTCCTTGAAAAAAGGCTTCTAAAACCAGAGAGTCTTTATCAGGAGGCAAAAACGGACCACCAACCCCCAAAGAAGGATTAAGGGTAACGACATCTAAACTAATGCTCTCTGATACTTGTGTAGGTTTGATGTTCATAGAACCAAAAGAACCAACAATTGAGTCTTCAACATCAGGAATACCGAAAGTAAGATAATTTGGACTCGAAAAAAATGGCTCAAATTGATTATTTGATTGAATCAGAAATTGAGGTCGTTGAAATCTAAATCCAGCGATTAAATTAGAAAATGTAACACCATCATCAGTAACAGACAAACCAGAAAAAGCTGGTGTTAAGCTATCAAAATTAGCCACAGCAGCTAAAGAAGGAGTGGCAAAACCTAAGCTCGAAATAATGCCTAAAGCCAGAATCTTCCGATGCCAATTGATAGAATGAATGTTAAGGGAAAAAAGATTAAAAAGCAAGGCTGTACTCCTCAATAATGTTAGAAAAACTCATTTTCTTATTCTTAAAATAAGATAGCACTTGTAGTCAGATTTTTGCTAGTCTACAAAACATAATTTATGTTATCAAGAAACTGTTTTTACCTTTTTAAACCAAAGTTAACTAATTATTAATTTATCTTAAAATTAATGACTATTTTTCCCTTCTTGATTAGCAATTAATAAACTATCTAATACTATTTCTGGAGTCAGATCAAAAGGTAAATTGTGAATGGTTTCTTCAGTAGAACAAGCTCTTTTTGCCACTGGTATGAGATAATCTCTATCTAGATTTGTTACGCCGATTTGTTCTAATGTAGTGGGTAATCCTACAGATTCACAAAACGTATAAACTTCATCTATTATTGATTGAGAACGCTCAGTTAAAAACAACATAGCTAGTAATCCGATGGTTACTTTTTCTCCGTGCCAAAAATGATGAGTTTCTTCTAACATTGTCAACCCATTATGAATAGAATGAGCAGCGGATAACCCTCCACTTTCAAACCCTAAACCACTTAATAAGACATTAGCCTCTACCACATTTTCTAAAGCAGAATTAACCATTTTATTCTGACAAGCAACTTTAGCTTTTAAGCCATTTTCTAGAATCATATCGTAACAAAAACGAGCTAAATGATAAGCGGTTTTTGTCCCTAAATAACCCGTTGTATTCTTACCATGACTAATTTTACAGTCTTCTGCCTCAAACCAAGTTGCCAAAGCATCTCCCATTCCTGAGACGAGAAAACGCACAGGACTTTCTGCAATAATTTGGGTATCAACTAACACTAAATCGGGATTTTTTGGTAAAAATAAATAACGATCATATTCACCTTCTGGGGTATAAATCACCGAAACACTGGCGCAAGGTGCATCATTTGAAGCGATAGTAGGAACAATGACGACAGGAGTATTTAATTGATAGGCCACTGCTTTAGCTGTATCTAAAATTTTACCCCCACCCACTCCCATAACAAGGTTAACATTTTTTTCTTTTCCACACCTTACTAATCGCTCAATTTCTGGATCACAACATTCTCTATTAAACGGTTCAATATGTAAGTTTACTTTACCTTCTGCTGATGTTTTAATAGGGGTTTGGAAATAGTCTAAACCCGAAGGACTTAATAGACATAAAACTTCACTCCCTAGACGGGACAACTCATCACCGATTATATTTATACTGTCCTTACCTTGAACGTAGCGAGAGGGAAAAATAGCTGCTTTCATGATCTTTATCTCCCTTTGATTGCTATGTTTATTATCAAATATTTATGACAATTTAAGGAAAAATTTAAGATCAATTTAATAAAGTCTTTATTTAGTTAATCATCAGGATAAGAATAAAGTAAGTTTTTTGTTTCTTTTTTTAGTATTTTAATTTCCTTGTTTAAATTTCGTATGAGGTAAAGGATTAAATTTAACCTCTTCTTCAGAAGTTAATAAGGATTTTAAGTCTATATTCAAATTATCCGCTATATAACCAGCCCCTTCTAAAACAGCCAAAGGTTTATTATTAAGTTCATCATCCCACCAACTAGGTAAACCATATTCTCTGATATAGTCTTCTTTTAGTCCTAATCTAGCTAGTTTTTTGTAGAGGGTTGACATAGTAAGAATTTCTGCCATTTTTTACCCTTCTGTTTGACGAATATGATTGTTTGTAAGATAGAATTAATTTACTATAATAATAGTCTTTTGTCACGAAAATTAATATTCTTTTCTCATAGTCTATCGTAAATATTCTGTAATCCCATTAGCGATCGCCTCAGCCATTTTTTTACGATAACTGGCACTATTCAAATTACGATTATCTACACTTCCTGTCACAAAACCCACCTCAACCAAGGCCGCCGGCATCGACGTTTTACGTAACACATAAAACCGCGCTCTTTTCACTCCCCGATTTCTCGACACACTCACCCCCCGTAAAATGTTGCGATGAATGGACAAAGCGAGACGATAACCCGACGAAAAATAGTAAGTTTCCATCCCATTCACCTGAGATTGATTCCCTCCCACGGCGTTAGCATGGATGCTAACAAACACATTCGCGTCACTATTTTCGGCCCGTTGCACCCTTCCCCTCAAGGATACAAACGAGTCCCCAGAACGAGTCATAACCACGTTAAAACCCCGTTGTTTTAAAATTCTGGCAACTTCAGCCGAAATAGACAAAACCACCCGTTTTTCCTGTAATCCGCCCAATCCGATCGCCCCAGGATCTCGCCCTCCGTGGCCCGGATCGATCACCACCGTATAACGACCCCCTCCGCGATACACGGGACTGCTAGGATTGGGTAACGGGACAATAATGGCGACAGGTTCCTCTTCTGGGGGCAAAGAATAGACCGAATGGGGTTGAAAGTCCGATAACTGTACATACCAACGGTTATCCGCTAAACTTCGCACCTTGACTTCCCAAGGCCGCATGGAATATTGTTGCCCCAATTCCACGACAATACGAGTGGTATAAGGATTAAACTGGCCCACTCTGACTTCTTTGACGTAACCACTAATCTTATCTTGTGAAGTGCTTGGTCTTCCTAAATTAACCCCAGGTAAATCGATAATGAGACGGGTAGGGTTAGCAATCATGGAAGCTTTCGGGCGAACTCCCTCTTCTGTGACGATTTCGACGCGATTTTGACGAACATCAAAGTCCCAATATTCGAGATCATTGGCATCAACAGCAAGTCCTACGGTTTGAGAAACAAGCAGTCCCCCTAAAAGACTTCTTAGTAGCTTCATGTTTCAATCCTCACCCACTTTTTTATTTTTTGTCACTGTAACATTAGATTATTCTCTGGTGACATCATGATTTTAGCAGGTGAAACTAGGGGTCAACGGCCGTTGACCCCTACACTAAGGTTAGATGGTTACTGTTAGACGAATCAAAGATGATTAAGGACAAAAATCTTAAGACTTATTCCACCTCAGATGTGGTCAACTATTATCAATATTTGCAACAACTACAACCAGCAGAAGAAACGATCATTAAACTTCTCAAAAATGAATTACCAACTATGAGAATGCTGGATTTAGGAGTGGGAGGCGGTCGAACCACAAAACATTTTTTTCCTTTGGTTAAAGAGTATATTGGGGTGGATTATTCTGTCGATATGATTGAAGCTTCTAAAGAAAGATTGAGTCAGTCTTATCCCTCTCTAAAATTAAGGGTAGGAGATGCTAGAAATTTAAGTCAATTTGAAGATAATTCTTGTGATTTTATTCTCTTTAGTTTCAATGGCCTTGATTATATTTCCCATGAAGATAGATTAAAAGCTTTGCAAGAAATTAGTCGGGTGGGTAAATCTGGGGGCTATTTCTTTTTTTCTAGTCATCATCTTCATGCCATAGAAAAAGTGTTTAATTGGCAACATCATCTGAGTTTAAATCCGTTTAAAACCTACGTTAATTTGATCATGTTTGCTTTTTTGCGTGGGTTTAATGCTTCTATCTCCTATGAAACGATACAACAAAATAATTATGCTATTCTTCGGGATGAATCCCATAATTTTCGCTTACGAACTTATTATATTCGCCCCTCAGAACAAATTAAACAACTTCAACCCTTATTTAAAGATATTAAAGTCTATTCTTGGAAAACAGGCTTAGAACTCACCACAGATAATGATATGATGTCGTGCAGTGATATGTGGCTTTATTATCTCTGTCGTATCAAATAATCACTGATAACTGATAACTGTTCACTGTCTATTGACAATTATTATAAATATATAAAATTACGGCATCTTCCTAAAATCCTGTGATAGTAATAAAAATACTCCTTTGAAATTGTATAGGAAGTTACCAATATGGCTCTTCAACTCGGTGATACCGTACCTGATTTTACCCAAGAAACAAGTGAAGGAACCATCTCATTTCATGAGTGGGCCGGAGATAGCTGGGTTGTTCTGTTTTCCCACCCTGCTGATTATACCCCCGTTTGTACCACTGAATTAGGGACAGTCGCCAGTCTTAAACCGGAATTTGACAAACGTAACGTTAAAATTTTAGCTTTGAGCGTTGATAGTGTGGACTCTCATAAAGGTTGGATTAACGACATTAATGAGACCCAAAACACCAACGTTAACTATCCTATCATTGCTGATCCCGATCGCAAGGTAGCCGACTTATATGGGATGATTCACCCGAACTCTCTCAATAATCTCACTGTTCGTTCTGTTTTTATTATCGACCCTAACAAAAAATTACGCCTTACCCTAACCTATCCGGCCAGTACCGGACGCAATTTTGATGAAATTTTACGGGTGATTGATTCTTTACAATTAACCGATTACCATCAAGTAGCAACCCCTGCTAACTGGAAAGATGGAGATGATTGTGTGGTTGTTCCTTCCATTTCGACAGAGGAAGCAAAACAGAAGTTTCCTAAAGGAGTTACAGAAGTTAAACCCTATTTACGCATGACCCCTCAACCCAATAAATAGAATTATTTTTGTTGGGAAATTTTGTCGGGGTCAACCACGGTTGACCCCTATTTTAAATGTAATGTTAAAATTATGAAGTAACTATTAATAAAGCTGTTGATATCATTAATTCAGGAGTAAGACCATCGGTTATTGATTGGGAGCAATTGTTCACTCAAGTTATTAAATAACATAATTGTTGAAATAAAGCTTCACCCCAAGTCATTAACCTCAAAGAAGAAAATTCATCAAATGTTTGAGGGGAGTATTGAGGGTAAGAAACTGACGGGAAGCTTGAACAAAGTTATCATCCTGACACAGTTGTTTATGATTGACCATGGCCATCCCACTTTGCCAGATATCCTTAAGGCGATAAAATAATAAACGATCTTGTTGAGAATATTGTTGTTCTAATAAGGGACATAATTGACCCCCATGCTGAAAATAATTAGTTGACATTCTCTGCCAAAATTCTAACCGTAATCGGTCAGGAGGATAAGCCAAACTATCAAAATAGTCACAGAAATTGTCTTGATACTGCCATTCTCCTTTTAAGTTAACTAAACTCAGTAAGTCAAAAACTTCTACAGTGTCAATTTGCATCGGTGTGGCACTTAAAAGTAATAATGACCGTGTTTTATCTTTTAATTCTCTCATTAATTGATTACCTTCTACATCGGTAAATATGCCTATTTTTTCATGGAATATATGACGAGTATCTAACGGTTTATCGGGTTCAGGTAAACCATTATCTCTCAAAGGAATGGCAATTTTAATCTCTAAATAATGATGAGCAATTAACCAACTTAATATCTCAAAATGTTTCAGTTGGGCCAAGGTTTTAGGGGGTTCTAATTCTCTATCTAAACAAGTAGAAATGGCTTCTTTTAATTCATACCCTTGTTGGATAGCTGTTAAGTCTTGAGGGGAAAACTGACAGCCCATAATCAACCGCATCTTTCCTTCATTATAAAGCATGGCTCCTAATCCTCTAGCCACTTTTGAAAGTATGGCACTATTAAAAAACCCTGATTTGCGATCGTACTGTACGGCCCTTTCTAATGCAGGAATATAAAAGTCCGCAATGGGGTTATTTTCGTTGCTACTGTAGCTAATACGCCAAGGGTGAGAGGGGAGAAGAAAAGGCATGATTAAATATTTAACGCATGGTTGTTATGAGTATTCCCAAAAACTTTGTATTAATGACGTTCCTGCTTAATGATTTCAAAATAACTTTTTTTAGTTTTGTTAATATTTTTTAACTTAGTGATACAAACTATAACAGTTCGATAAATTCATCAACTGTTAAATCAACCTGTTTAATTATTGACCTTAATGTTCCTTTAGCAACTGTTTTATGATTAGGAATTGTTACTTGACATTGAGGATTTTCTCTTACCATTGTAATATGACTTCCTCTTTGCCTAAAAGTTACAAATCCTATCTTTTCCAAAGCTTTAATACATTCTTTTCCAGAGACAACGGGTAATTTACTCATACCATAACTGACGTGATTTCTATGTTGTCTTCTGGAATTAATTCACCTCTTTCTTCTAAAACTTCTAAATGAAGTGCAATGGCTTCTTTTATATTGTCTAGGGCTTCTTGACGGGTTTCTCCCTGACTAATACATCCTGGAAGACTAGGGACTTCGGCAATGACATAACCGTCTTCATCAGGATAAAGAAAAACAGTTCTTTCTTTGTTATCTTTATTGACTATCATGGTTTTTTGTAATGGATAAGGCTAGATTTTTATTTTAACATAAAAGAGAAAAACCTTCAAAATAACTTGGGTTTGTACTTAAATGGTTTTTAATGGCTTCTAACATTAATTCTTTACCTCATGAGTGTAGATATTAATTCCATAAAAATCGTTTATTTTCTGAATCAAGAGATGCTTCTGCTATCATTTCTAGCATTTCAGGATCTTCGTCAATTAAGTTATCGATAATGTCTAAAGCGTTAGTGGTTTTAGTCATTTTAAAATATCTTCTTGTGTTTAAAAAGTTTCCCATAAATAAGGATAATTTTCAGGAATATCTGAGAGATTAGCTTTAACGGGATTAAATCTAATGTATTGCCATTTTTCGAGAAACTCTTGTCTATTTCTCATAATTCGATCATATCTTTCATCTTGCCATACTGTACCAATATGTTGCATAACTTTGGGTATTTGTTTAGAACTATAACTTTTTACACTGTGCAAAATACTACTTAATGACCAGTATTCATCTGCTGATACAGATATTTGTGGAACAGGTATCTTATCTGTCAATCTTTTAGGCAAAGGTTGAACTAACCAATGAACATGATCTGGCATAATAACAATGGTAAAAGTTTTATATCTTGTATCTTTTGGATTGATACTTTCATCAAAAAATAAACAGCAATCTAAAACAATTTGTCTTGCTTCTGGAGTTAATTCTAATTTTTCCCAAGTATTAAATGTTATAAAATAAACTGACCCTGCTAATTCCCAGTGAGGTAAATATCTTTTTCCCCATATTTTCTGACATAATTCATGAACTCGATTAATTTGTTTTTCAGTAGGAGGAGTTTTATATAATCGAACCTTATTCTTATTTCGTAACTCTTCAGATAGATTGATAATTTTAGTTCAATTCATTGAACGTTATTTATTAGCCTCGAAATTAATTTCGAGGGGGGGATAATGAGATAAACTTGAAGATGGAAATAATTATCAAATCTTCCCTAAAGTAATAGATTAACCGCCTTGCAATAAATTGATAAGGCTAATAGTAATCCTTATCTCAAAATAACTTAATAAAAGATAGATTGATAATTTTAGTTCAATTCATTGAACGTTATTTATTAGCCTCGAAATTAATTTCGAGGGGGGATAATTAGATAAACTTGAAGATGGAAATAATTATCAAATCTTCCCTAAAGTAATAGATTAACCGCCTTGCAATAAATTGACAAGGCTAACAAGTAACGTTCATTCAAAATGAACTGATTTTAGTTGGATTTGATTATGTTTATTGATAATATCGATTGGGTTTATCATCATCATTTTTCTCAATTTCTAATTTTCTAATAATTGTTCCTTTACCATGATGTTCTTTTTGATTTTTAACATAATTGATAGCGATATCAAGATTTTTTACACCTACACTAAAAATCCCATAACCTCTTTGCCATTCAAACCGTTCAGTAGAAATTTTATTCAAATAATTAGAACTACTGCCTTTGATTTTTCTAACATATTCAGAAATAGCAATGGTTGGAGGAATTGAAACAATTAAATGAATATGATCAGACATTCCATTAACTTCATGAACAATCGAATTAAACTGATCAGATTTACCAATAATATAGTTATATAACTGAGTTTCTTTCTCTGGTAAAATTAAAGGATGTCTTTCTTTCGTTGCCCAAATAAGATGATAATATAGTCGCCATAATGCCATAATAACTAAACAATTAATTTTCATCAATAAGATAGTTAAGACTCATTCGTTCTTAATTTTTGTCTTTCTTTTCTTAGTTGTTTTAATTTGTCAGAAACTGGAGGCGAATTTTTTCTTTGCTGTTCTCTCATTATATACCCATGTTGTAACCAATTTTTCATATAGTCAGTCATTTTTTCTTGATTTTGTAAATAATATAAAATTGTGGCATAAACTTGTTCTAAGCTTAAAGATGGATAAGTGAGAGCAATTTCTTCTGGAGAAGATCCACAGTTTATATAGTCATTAAGAATCGTCTCGATACCTATTGTTGTTCCTTTCAATCTAATATCATTCTCTGAGACAACATAAAAGTAATCTTGAAGGGTTTGGGTAATCATATTACTCTCCTTTTAATATATTATTCCCTTAATAATAGTTCTAATTTTCCTTCATGATTAACTCTAGCAGTTAGTTTAATATTCATGGAACTTTCCTCTTATGATTCTCCTAATAAGACTCTCATTGCTTTTAAAGCAGGACTTCGTTTACCATTAGAAATTTTAGCAAACCAATAATGTGCCTCTTCATTACTCATGGCCATTATACCATCTCTAATATTAACAATTTTAGATTCTTTTCTTAACGGTTGTACTGCTTGAAACAAAATAGCTAAATTAACCCCAGACTCTTCACTTAATATATAAGGAGTCGACCGCTTATAAGATAAAGTTTTAGGGTCATAATTATTAGCTTTTAAAGTTTGATAAACTGCTTGACGAATTAATACCAATGAATGACCTTTAACTCGTCCAATACGTTTCGCTGCTGGTCTTTTTTTCTCCCCTGCTTTCTTATAAGTACACTGATATAATTCTAACGCAAAGTCGTTATCTTTTAATGGTAAAATTCTTAATTGAAACTCTTGCATATTCGATGATTATGAATTAATTTCATTGGGATGAACAATCGTGATTTCTGAATTATAGCGACGAAAATCATCAACATTAAAAGTTAAAATATGACTCAATTTATTAACTATCATGACAGCCACTAATCTTGCATCATGAACATTAACACCCTTGACTTGATCAGTTTTCACTAATGTTTCCCATTGTTTAAAGATAGCAGGAGTATCTAACATGAGTGGTAATATACTTTTTATTCTACTAATTTCTTGCTGTGTTTCACTAATAGAATAACCTAGTCCATTTTTTTCTTGAGGACGAGTGGCTACATTCCAAAACTCAATTAAGTTTTGAGGCGTAATATACATATTTTCACCTTGACTAAGTAAGACATCCATTGCATTTATTGCTATTGAAAACATAGGATGAGAAGGATCAGCACTTCTTAGTAAAATATTAGTATCTACTAAATAAGACATTTAACCCCTTTCACCATAAATTGTTTCTCTACTAATGGCTTCATCAGATAAAATAGGACTATCAATATGATGACTTTCTGCCCATTCTCGATATGCCTTTGCCCTTTCTTTTGGTGTTACTGTTGCATCGAAAGAAGTTCCCTGATCGTTCAAAGAGTCTTTTAATTTGTACTCTAAAAGTTTTCTCTCTTCGGCATTTAAAGACTCAATAATCTGGGCTAAAGATTCTACTAATTTTTGATTCATAATTATTTTAAAATTATTGTTTAATAATACTTTTTACTTTAAAATATTATATATCTTTATTCCTTTAATATTGAACTTTTGTCATTAAATTTAATCTTTCAACAGGGTTACGAGATAATGCTTGATGAATCATATTAATTTCCGTTCCATCAAACTTCACAATATCCTTAAATTCAAATAATAACTTAAGATTAATAGTACCTTGAGCATTAGGACTATTCAGTAAACTATTAATAGTATTAAAGAAACTCATCAACCCTCGACTATCCCTTGATATTCTAAACGAACAAATTGACCTTGTGCTTGAATGGTAACTGTTTGTTCAATGGTTAAAGTCAAGAAAGGTCGATTTAATAACGACAAACTGGTTCCAAGTTTCCGATAATTCATAATTGAATTAACTGTTCTTGATCTTGTACTTGAGCATAAGCTTCTCGTCCATTAGCATTATATATATCGGCCCCAATGGGACTACGCATAGGGGAACGTTGCAGTCGAGACGTTAAATCATTGGTTACTTCTTCATCAACCCCAACCGGAATATGATGGGTATGAATCAAATGGACCCAATCAGGTTTAGTTTGCCATAAATGACGCACAATTTGTGCAAATAGTCTTAAAGATCAATCAAATCTTAAGAAAAGTTAAAACTAGGAGGTGTTCTACTTACTTTGTGGAAGGTTTATAAACCAATCCTCAACTAGCAGTTGTTCCACTTTGTAGAATAAACATAACTCCCGTTATACTGCGTAGCGGTTAACGGGAGAGTATGTCAATTTCTCTGATAATGCTTACCCATAGCTGAAAACCCTTCCAGAGTTTGCTACGATTAAAGATCGGACTCGATTGTATCAACTAGGAGGTTGAAAATGTCTCGTAAATGTCAACTCACTGGAAAAAAAGCGAATAACGCTTTTGCTGTCTCCCACTCTCACCGTCGCACCAAAAAATTACAAGAAGCGAACCTACAATGGAAACGAGTCTGGTGGCCCGAAGGAAATCGTTGGGTTAGATTGCGTTTATCCACCAAAGCTATTAAAACCCTAGAAAAAAAAGGGTTAAATGCTATGGCTAAAGAAGCAGGAATTAACTTAAATAAAATGTAATCTTAGGATATATTAATTCAGGATCATAGGATAGGGGAGTAAGTCTAAAACTTTAGTTATTCTTGCTAAATTCCCCTATTATTCTTTGATTAATTAATTTATTTAATAGATAAAAACAATGAATGATTCAGATATTAAACTTCCTAACTTTCTAATTGTTGGTATTCAAAAAGCCGGAACCACATCGGTTTATAATTATTTAAAACAACATCCTGACGTTTATTTGAGTCCTGTTAAAGAAACTAATTTTTTAGAAAAAGATTGGCCAAAACTCATTGAAGAAGGTCAGCAATTTAACCCTAAGAAAATTGTCACTTTTGAACAGTATAAAAACCTCTTTAAAGACGTAACGAATGAGAGGGCAATTGGAGAAATTTCTCCTAATTACCTTTTCCATTATAAAACATCGACAGAACTAATAAAACGTTATGTTCCCAAAGCAAAATTAATTGCTATTCTACGCAATCCAGTAGAGCGGGCTATTTCTGACTATTTGATGCACGTTAGAGAAGCGCAATCAAATCGCTCATTAAAAGAACAAATACAATATCGATCCGATAAATCCTTTGTAATTACTAAAGGTAAATATTATCAACCTGTTAAACACTATTTTGAACAATTCGGTCGAGAGCAAGTTTCTATTTTTCTCTACGATGATCTTCGTAAAGATTCTAAAAAATTTATACAAGCTATCTATGAAACTATAGGGGTGAATCCTAATTTTGAACCCGATACCTCTGGAAAATCCCAAGTGGCACAAGTGCCAAAAATAAAGCAGTGAATAATCTTTTAGTCAGAAAAAATCCCATCCGTTCTTTATCAGCTAGTTTACTTAAACCCCTGTTATCCGAGAAAAAAAGACAAAAACTCCGTTCTTTGTTGATAGGAATGAACTCAAAATCAAAAGACGAAATCGACTCATTTGATGAAGAAAAAAAGCTACTCTTTAATCTATATCACGATGATATTGTCAAACTTCAAGACCTGATAGATAGAGACTTATCACCTTGGTTAACCATTTAAAAGATTTATGGATATTTTAAGATTAGGGTCAGCAGAATGAGTTATATTATGGATAAAAATACCAACTTTCATACCCTTTTAATAACTTGATCATGATCACCACGGAAACCCTATCAACCAAACCCCTAGAAACCTATTATTGGTATTGGCAAGGTCATCGCATTAAATATACAGTCAAAGGCCAAGGGGAACCCCTATTATTAATTCATGGCTTTGGTGCATCTATCGGCCACTGGCGCAATAATATTCCTGAGTTAGCCCAAGGAAACTATCGCATCTATGCCCTAGATTTATTAGGGTTTGGGGGATCTGATAAGCCTCAATTAAACTATACCGTAGAACTATGGCGAGATTTAATTAAAGATTTTTGGCAAGATCATATTAATCAACGGACCATTTTTGTGGGCAACTCCATCGGTGGTTTATTAGCCTTAATGATTATGGCCGACTATCCCCACATTAGCAAAGGGGGTGTGTTAATTAATTGTGCCGGAGGGTTAAATCATCGTCCCGATGAGTTGAATTTCCCCCTAAGAATAATTATGGGAAGCTTTACTAAGTTAGTCAATTCTTCTGTGACGGGAACCTTCATCTTTAACCGTATTCGTCAAAAACATCGCATCCGTCGCACCCTTTATCAAGTCTATTGCGATCGCAACGCAGTCACGGACGAATTAGTGGATATCCTCTATCAACCCTCTTGTGATCCTGGGGCCCAGAAAGTCTTTGCCTCAGTGTTAACGGCACCTCCTGGACCTCACCCTCAAACCTTATTACCGAAGATCGATCAACCCCTATTAGTCTTATGGGGAACTGATGATCCTTGGACTCCCATTAAAGGATCAGCCATGTATCAAGAAAGGGCAAAAAATGGAGACAATACCACTTTTTATCCTATCGAAAAAGCAGGCCATTGTCCCCATGACGAAAAACCCCAACAAGTCAATGAGTTGATTTTGACTTGGCTAAACTCTCTTAAATAATGATTAATTCTTCCTTTGTACCATTGAAGAAACTGGCCTGATCTTTGCTTGATATCACTCAATTTCGAGGGAAAATGAGTTAAAGTTTCAAGTTGCGATCATGTCAGTGTCCCTCGAATCGGTTAATACTCAACCCCCCATTACTCCAGACACCATTCAACGGGCAAAAGAAGCCTTATCCGATGCTCAAAACCCCGTCATTAAACAAGCCATTCAACAGGGCTTAAATGACCTAGAAACCCTAGCAGAAGGGAAATTTGACCCCCCTATCAATGGTCAGCTGCGTCGTTGGATTTTGCGATCGCTCATTCACAGTCTTTTTCGAGTCAAAATAGACTATCCCCAACGCATCCCCCGTCGTCCCGTTATTTTAGTGGGTAACCATCTCAACCATATTGACCCTTTTTTGTTGTTATCAGAGTGCTTTGCCTCCCCTTATTTCCACATTTTAGGGGATGCTCGTACCCTCTATAATAAATGGTGGAAACGCTTTATTTTGGGGCTTTCGGGTGGGGTTATTCCCCTAGAACGTCGGTGGGGTCAAGAAACCGCTATCATTGAAGCAGCCGAAGCAGGCCATAAAGGTTTAAAGCCCTTAGCCCAAGCAATTAAGGAAAATGTCCCCTCTGGGGAATCTATCAAAACCCTACGTCAGATTAACAAGGCAGTACAAGTTATTTTAGAACAAGAACAGGGATTAATGCTATTTCCCGAAGGTCGTCTAGGGACAACCGAAGGCAAGTTAAGCCTTCCCCTGAAACGAGGAACCGCTATCTATGCGTTACGCAGTGGGGTTCCGGTGGTTCCGGTGGCGTTAGTGGGGACCCAACATTTATATTATCGCAAAACTCTAACCCTTCGCTTTGGGGAACCTTTACACTTCCCTCAAGTTAAACACCCTAAACATAAGAACATTGATAAAGTATTAAATGAGTTAGAAAATGCTTTATTTGAGTTACTACCGTCTAATTATCAAGAACCCGATGAATTGAAACTATTTTCAGACTTTTTGAATCATTTTTTCTGTTAAAACTTGTCTAAAAGTTGGTCATTAATTGTACTGGTTCAAGATATGAGTTTAACCCTCACTGTAGGTTCTTTAGTCTTTCTTTAATTTCTTGATGTCTTTTGATTCCCATATAACGATAAGGATCATAACCCTTATCCACCAACAGTTTTTCTAAGTATGTTACCCTATCAACCGGTGCCGGATGGGTTGATAAATAGCTGGTGGGTTCGTTCCCGGATGCTTCTTTTAAGATAACCATAAAGTCCCGTAAACCGTCGGCAGCATAGCCGGCAGAAGCTAACATTTTAGTTCCTAAAATATCTGATTGGGTTTCCGCTTCTCGACTGTAAGCAAGGTTCATTAAATTTGATATTCTGCTAATAAAAGGAATTCCTTGTTCTAATTCTTGAACACTGCCTACAACTTGCCCCGAACTGTTGATAAAACTCGCCCTCGCCATTTTTAAGAACCCGTGAGAAAGAACAGCATGGGCAATTTCATGACCCATTAATCCAGCAATTTCGGCCTCAGAATTAGCAGCCATAATTGCCCCCGTATTCACGACAATTTTACCGCCGGGTAAAGCAAAAGCATTAATATTGGGGTCTTTAACCACATAATATTCATACTCAAAATCTCGACCCATATAAGGGGTCATTTTTCCTGCAATTCCCTTGATATAATTCACGACTTCTTCATCTTCTACTAGCTGGTTTCTTGACCGTTGATCATTAACAAAAGCAGAAATATAAGCATCTCCTAAACTTGATTCTCCCTGCAACATTAAAGCAATCATTTGTAGTCCAGAAACCGCTTGATAGGGATCATTTTTCAGAAAGGCAGCCCCACCACTTAACAAGGTGGTAAAAACCGTTTTAGAAATTAATTCCCCTTGAATTTTTCCTTCAAATTGACCTAAATATTGATCCGCTAATTTTCCAAAAGCTTCGGCTTCGGGATAATCATCATTAATAATAGAAAACTGTCTAGCAGCAATAGAAGCTTCTAAAAACTTGCCTTCTTCGGCTAAGAGTTCAATTCTAGTTTTTAATAAACCAGGATCACTAGGATAAAATTGAGAGACTCTAGAAATGACTTCACTCGCTGTTTTCGGTTGCTCTTCTTTAGCACTATTTTCGCAAAATTCTGCTTCTTTTTGACAAAATTCTGCTAACTTAATATGAGCCGGAATAAACTCTGGATAACGAGCAGTCATGAGTTGCAAATAAACAAAAGCTTTACTTTTTTGATTCTCACTTTCTAACCCTTCAAGTGCCTGAGTCCAAAACCGTTCACCGCTTCCTAATTCCTCGATTTCATAAACAGGTTCAGGAATATCGCTTATAGTCTTTTCTTCACTATTTAAATGGGGTTTACATTGACGATATAAAGGAATGGCTTCTTCTATGTTGCCTTGTTGATACCATTCATCAGCTTGTAGTAGGGTTTCATTACATTCTTTATTTTGGGTTACGTCTACACTATGAACCCCCGAAACATTAAAAAGAATCAATCCACTAGCAACCAGGAAACTAATAACGATCCATTGTAATGGTTTATGTTTTTTCATCGCGGATTAAGTTTTATTTTAAAAATAACTTCAACAAATAAGATTAGTAACTTAGGGAACCATACCATGAATTGAGAGCCAGTAATCTCAATCAATGATTATGCAATGTATCCCTTACAATAACAACCCTTTTAGACTTTGCCAAGGTCACTTAACGAGAAGTTAATTCAAGGGAAGATTGTAACTGTAAAAGATGAACACGGCCTGCATTAATTTCGACCACTCTAATATTATCAGGACTACTCATACCCTTGATAATACCGAAAGCAGCACCGCCAAAACCTCCCCGTTGCATATTAGGAATAGCGGCACCTACTGCACCCCCAATAGAGGTGGCTAAGTTACCATATACTTTACTACCTTGTCGGGCCATTTCTTCGGCGGTTCGTCTGGTAATGGTTCTTCCGGGTAACATAGAACTATGAGCATTAATCGGAATCATTTGACCATTGAGAATAATCGATTCTGCTACCAATAAAGCCCCATCTTGATAAGGTTGCACTTTCACACTAATAGGTGTATTGGCCGGAATCACAATCTCCCCCGATGGTGACTTAATATCCTGCATTAAAGGTAGAATAATGGGGGCTGAGTCTCCTTGCCCCACATCAACAATCATATTGTCTGGAAAGGTCACTAATAAGGCAGTCGATTGAGGTAAAATAATGTCTTGATTAGTAACAGTTTCCTGGGCAACGGAAGCGTTAATAATAATATCAGGGTGAGGTGTGGCCGTAACAGGAACGGTTAAGGTAGCCAGAGAAACGAGACCGAGAGAAACTTGAGTAATAACCTTAGATAATGTCATGATGCACGCCTTAAATGTTGTGTTTGTTTTCTACACTTATTAAGTCGTTGTCATCATGGATAGCTTATGCAGTCTATTTTACTTTTAATTAACCGCTCACTGTTCACTGATCACTGATAATGGACGTTTCCCTAATAACCCTGTCATCAATTGTAAGGCTAACTTTTTAAACGGTGGTAACCCCATCATTAACCGTAACCCTAAACGACGAATAACCATTATGGGTAATATCTGGTTAGAAAAGAACCGATCCAAAAAGTCTGTAAATCCTAAAATCACCCAATTTTCCCATTTGCGCCAACGTTCATACCGTTTCAAGACTTTAATATCTCCGATATCTTCCCCGTTTTTATGGGCCTGTTGAATCACTTGGGCTAAGGCCGCAACGTCTCTAATGCCTAGATTTAAGCCTTGTCCTCCCACTGGGTGACAACAATGGGCTGCATCTCCCACTAAGGCCAGACGCGACTGGGTATAATGATCACTTTGCATCAATTGGACAGGGAATAAATAGCGATCGCTGTCTAAGGTAATTTCTCCTAACGATCCTTGGGTCCGTTCTTGTAATTTCTTGAGAAATTCCGTCTTATCTAACGCTAGCAATTCTTGCGCTTGGGCGTGGGGGGCAGTCCAAACGATCTGACACCGATTCCCCGGCAACGGTAAAATGCCCATGGGCCCACTGTAGCAAAACCGTTCAAACGCCACGTCATTACGAGGGGCGGTGTGTTCAATGGTAAAGGTAACGCAGGACTGCCAATATTTCCACCCTTGGGTTTTGATCTGGGCCAGAGAACGAATGAACGATCGCGGACCATCGGCCCCAATGACTAACTTGCTGTGTAACGGTTGGGTAATGCCGTCTTTTTCTACGGTAACGATGGCTTCTGTGTCCCCATAGGTTACGTCCACCACTTTAGCCGGACACAACCATTCAATGTTAGAACAAACAGCGATCGCTGTTTGTAAGGTCCGTAAAATGACCCCGTGATCTCCGACATACCCTAGATAGTCTGTTCCGAGATCGGCCGTTTCAAAGGTGACCACTCCTGGATAATCCGCATCCGAGAGACGAATATGACGAAATTTGCCAATCTGGGGCAATATTTCTGACCAAACCCCGATGGAGTCAAAAATCTTGCCTGACAGCAGTGAAAGGGCATAAGACCGCCCTCTAGAAGCCACTTTTTCTAGGGATTGCACCTCAATGAGCTTAATCTTTAACCCAGAATCTTTTAGGGATAGGGCTAAGGTTGCCCCGACGATACCACCGCCAACGATTGCCAGATCGCAATCTAACGGGGTTGTTACATTGGTTTGAGGAGAGGGAATGGTTGTTACGGTCATATTCAAGATAACAAGGTCACTATCTACACTTCGGAGGAAATTTTTTCGGGTTCGTTATTAATTTGATTGTCCCTAGATTCGCCAAGAATTTCAACATCATTTTGTGAGTCCGGGTTACGCTTAGAAAAACCCCAGACAAAGATCGAAGCAATCACCCCAATCATTAACCATTCTGGGGGAACCCATTCAGGGTTGATCACTCGGACTAAGAGGCGTAATCCCACAAAACCAACGGTGATAAACCCGGCATCTTCGAGATAGGTATATTCTTGTAACCAACGAATAAATAATTCTGCTAGAAATCGTAGGGTGATCACGCCAATGGTTCCCCCGGCCAAAATTAACCAAATTTCGTCAGCTAAAGCGATCGCTGTGGTAACACTATCTAAAGAAAAGGCTAAATCTGTCACCGCAATCAAAGGGATTGCTTGCCAAAGAGAGGCAAACTGTGGGCCATGATGATGATCCGCTTCATTCTCGTCGGAGGTAAAATAATTAAACACTAACCATAAGAGATAGGCTGCCCCCAATAGTTCAAATTGCCAATATTGAACCACCCAGGTTGCGGTTAAAATCAAGGACATTCGCAGAACATACGCCACCACCAACCCTACATTCAGGGCAGATCGTTGCATTTTTGGGTCTTTTAATCCTTGGGCAATAGCAGCTAAAGCGATGGCATTATCGGCCGATAACACTGCTTCTAAAGCAATTAAAATGATTAGTAAGACAGGGGTTTTAAGACTGAGAGCGAGAGAAGAGTCAAGAATCTGGTCTAACATTCAAAAATTAGGGATGAATAAGTGCAAGCAATAAAATAACGACAGTTAAGATGTCGTCACTGTTTTATGATCTAAATGATTCCTTAAGTCAATGATAATGTATTTAACAAAATCTCGTCAGATTTCTCATTTTTCTTCAACCCTAGCTTAGAATTGATGGAGTCATCGGTTAGCCGACTCAATCAGCTTTTTGTTGAGTTCAATGGACTCAGAATAACCCATCAAGATGAATCATCGCCCACAATTTCCTAATCCCCTACAACCCCTCAGCGTTAAAAGAATTATTACTGGTGCGTTGAGATTATATCGCGATCGCTTTAAAGCATACTTTTCATTATCACTACAAGCGAGTCTCTGGACGCTTTTCCCCTATCTTATTTTATTAAGCTTAATTACTATTGTTACGATTATTTTTACTGTTTTGGGATTTTTAGGGGAGAATGATTTAAAATACTATGCTTGGATTGGTGGATTTTTAATTACCCTCTTAGTGTTTTGCTTATGGCTTTTATTTGCTATTTATTGTTGGTGTCATTCCTTAAAAAACGCTGCTTTACTCTCCCGTTTCGCTTTTAAAGAAATTATTTATCAACCAGAACCCATTCAAGAAGTTCAAAAAAATCTGCGAAAATTTTGGTCTTTTTACGGGTTACAAGTGGTTATCAGTCTCATTATCTCAGGCATCAGTCTGTTATTATCTATGGTTCAATGGTTATTCGTTGAATTGCCAACTTATTTAATCAATCAACCTTTTATTAGCGATCTATTGGGATTAATTGGAAATCTATTATATTTAATTATTTATGTTTGGTGTTACCTTCATTTTTTTATCGCTGAAACTATTTTTGTCATTGAAGATGACCTAGGAATGATCAATTCCATCAAAAAAAGTTGGCAACTAACTAATTCTTATATTTGGCCGATTGTGTTAATTGTCTTCTGTGCTTTTTTAGTGACTATTCCCGTCTATTTTATCGCAGCTATTCCTATTTTATCAGTGATCCCGTTATTTAATATTAATGAAACCACTGATCTAACTATTTATGGAATAATTGCTTTAGGATTTTTAGGCTCAATGCTCCTCTTTTGGTTACTGAATATTGTTGCTTTGCCCTTTTGGCAAATAGTAAAAGGCATTATTTATTATGCCCTTACGATTAATGAAAACCCTGAAAATGCCAATTAAATAGAGTCTTTAGCTGATTTTAATGCCATCTCTCTAAAGGTTTTTTGAGAACTTTGTTGATGATCTTTACTTTGGGGTTGACGTTGAATATAACTACCATCACTTTGTAATTCCCAAGCTTGACGATTATCAGATAACATCACTCCTAATATTTCTTGTAATTCTTGAGCAATGTTAGGATCTTCGATGGGGGTAACCGCTTCAACCCGACGGGAAAGATTGCGTGTCATCCAATCTGCACTACCGATATAAATCTCTTCTTCCCCTCCATTATGAAAGTAAAAAATCCGTGAATGTTCCAAGAAACGACCCACAATACTAATCACATTAATATTATCACTAACCCCCTTGACCCCAGGTCTTAAACAACAAATTCCCCGTATAATTAAATCAATTTTTACCCCCGTTTGAGACGCTTTATAAAGGGTTTCAATGATTTGAGAATCCACCAAAGAATTCATTTTGGCCACAATGCGACCACTACCTCCATTGCGACAATGTTCCGCTTCTCGATTAATCATAGACACCATGCGATCGCGCATATTCACAGGGGCAACTAATAATTTACGATAAGATTTTTGACGGGAATAACCGGTTAAAAAGTTAAATAAATCCGTTAAATCTGCCCCTAATTTTTCTCGACAGCTTAAAAGTCCTAAATCGGTGTACAATTTCGCTGTTTTAGGATTATAATTTCCTGTCCCAATATGGACATAACGACGGATTTGTTTACCTTCTCGACGAACAATTAAAATAATTTTGGTATGGGTTTTTAATCCCACCAAACCATAGACCACATGAACCCCAGATTGTTCTAAACGGCGGGCCCAAATAATGTTATTTTCTTCGTCAAACCTAGCTTTTAATTCCACTAAAGCGGCCACTTGTTTACCATTAGCAGCCGCAGCAATTAAAGCGTTGACAATGGGAGAATCCCCTGAGGTTCTATATAAGGTCATTTTGATGGTTAAAACATCAGGATCATAAGCCGCTTGGGTAATAAATTGTTGGACAGAAGAACTAAAAGAATGATAAGGATGATGAACTAAAATATCCCCTCGACGAATAACCGAAAAAATGTCTTCTCCTTCCCGTTGAACCTTCCCTTCATCGTTATCATCCACTATCTTTTTGACCGATTGTAAGGCCGGGGGAATGACTGCACTCCAAGGTTCATCTTTCAAGTCTGGACAAGGAAGAGACATAAAATAAAATAGGTCTTTTAATCCTAATAATCCTTCGATATCATAGACATCAATTTCTTCTAAATTTAAATCTTCGATGAGTTGATTTCTAATGGGTTCGGGGGTACTTGCATGAAGTTCTAACCGTACGGCAGACTTGCCAATATGTCGTTTTCTTAATTCTTGTTCGATGGCTAATAATAAATCATCCGCTTCGTCTTCTTCTACGGATAAATCGGCATTTCTGGTGACTCGAAAGGGATGACATTCTTGAACAATCATCCCCGGAAATAACGCCTCAAGATTATGGGCAATCACTTGTTCTAAAGGGACTCCTGTCCAGATAGCCGTTTGATCGTCTTCTTGATGTCTTAATTCTGGAGGAAGGGCCACAAAACGGGGTAATACACCAGGCACTTTTACCCGTGCAAAATGTTCTTCGTTTGTGTCCGGGTCTCGGACCACAACCCCTAAGTTTAAACTCAGATTAGAAATGTAGGGAAAAGGATGAGAAGGATCAACCGCTAAAGGTGTTAAAACAGGAAAAATATTATCATCAAAATACTGATGTAAATAGGTTCGTTGTTCTTGATCAAGGTCTACATAATTAATTAAATAAATTCCTTGATTAATTAATAAATTTCTTAAAGTGTATTCAAAAAGATGATCTTGTTCTTTAACTAAAGGGCGCAGACGGTCACGAATAGCGGTTAATTGTTCTAAAGGAGTCCGTCCGTCGACGCTTAATTTGCTTACCCCTGCTTCTACCTGTTGTTTTAATCCTGCTACCCTAACCATAAAAAACTCATCTAAATTTGAGCTAAAAATAGCCGTAAATTTTAGTCTTTCTAATAAAGGAGTCCGAGAGTCTAAGGCTTCATTTAAAACACGATAATTAAACTCTAACCAACTCAGTTCCCGATTAAAATAATATTGGGGATCTTGAAGATTAATGTCTGTTTCTTTCGCTTTTGTCTGTGCCATAATTTTAGTGTTCTCCTAACTCGCGGACTCCTAAGATTTAGGTTCTTTTGAAGAGGTTGCAAGGTATAAAGTTGACGATCAAAGTAATCGCTCTCGATTTTAGCTTAACTTATCATCGAGAGCGTTATTGTTGGGTTAAGAAAATCAGACCCCGTTGTTAACGGGTGAGTTTAATTTATTTTTTCAAGTTTTCTAAACCAGAAACCACCTTAGCCGAGTCGATGCGATCGCCTTGTTGTATCCCGTCAACCACATCCATTCCCTCGGTGACTTTACCAAATACGGCATAGTCTCCATTGAGAAATTCTAAATCGGATAAGGCAAAATAAAATTGAGACGAAGCAGAATCCGGCATTCCAGAACGGGCCATGGCCACCGCGCCCCGTTCATGTTCGAGAACTACAGGTTGAGACATGGCGGTACGGTTGCCCTGTTGCCCTAGTGCTTTACTATAGGTGGGTTTTTCGTCCCCTTCTAGCTTAATTTCGAGGGGAATGCGTCGTTCTTGTTTGGTTTGAGGGTCAACAAAGCCCCCCATTCCTGTGCCTTGGGGATCACCACCTTGAGCCACAAAGGGTTGAGGATCTTTGACCACACGGTGGAAGGTTAACCCATTATAAAAACCCCGCTCTACTAAATCCACGAAGTTTCCGGCGGTAATGGGAGCCTCTTCTCCTTTAACTTCTATGGTGACAGGGGAACCATTAATGGTCATTTCCACCACAGCATTCCCTTCTAATCTCGGATAATTATCCATATTTAATTGACTCACTTGTTGATTTTCACTAGGACTAACGACAGTCTCGGAGTTGCTATTGGCATTAGAACAGCCACTTATCATCAACCCAGACACTAAGATAAGACAGGCTAAGGTGCTTAACCAGCGTTTTTTTAGGTTTCTCATAGATATCTTCAAGGTTAATCTTGGTTTGAGTCTTCTGTATACTCCCCAATCTTACTGGGTGGGGGGTTGGGGTAACACGAAGAAGATATATCTATCGTTTCCCCAGTCTCGTCTTATCGAAAAATCAAGGGTCTAAAACCCCGTCCGTCTTGATGCAGTCGCTCCTTGCTGGGAACCACCAAGACCGCGCTGCATCGCTTTAGGACGTAATGTGCTATTCTAGCACCATACGGGAGGGCATCCCGAAATTTACGCCTTGGGAGATATGAATAAATAAGACCAGTAATGGCACGTTCAGCCCAGGAAGCTTCTCGCCTAACAGCAGAAGTATGTCACAACCCTTCTAAAGGAACCCCCATAAAACTGGCTAATTCTGCCCCTTCGTTTTCTAATTCTGAGAGGGACATAGGTTGGCCCACACGGGTTAGGGGAACATCTCGTTTTTGCTTAACCTTTAAGTAAAGTTTGCGTTTGGTATTTAATCCTTCTTGAATTTCAGCTTTAACTGCTTGAACATCTTCGAGGGGACAAGTGAATTCAACGCGACGATTTTTCCCCGGAAACCCCCAACGAAAAATTTTAACTTGATTGGTTTGTTTATTGAATTCGTTGTAACCTCCCCCCACATTCAAGATAATCATCAACCATTGATAGGATGCCAAAAGAGACCCGGCTATTCCATAGAATAGTAAAGCGACTCCTTGGGGGATAAATTGAAGGGAAGAGGTATCACTGACAATGAGTAGATTGGTGTGTAAATAACTCGAAAGTCCTGCTAAAAAGAAGCCAATACCGCCAATTGTTGACACTGTTGCCCACCAGTAATTACTGAAACGGCGAGAACCGATTACGTCTTGACGAAAAATGAGGCGATCGCTTGTCATAGCCGTTGCCTTTGTCCGATTTTTCTTACAGATGATCGATCGCATTCTATCATTAAAAGGTCATCCCCTATTGAACCTATTAGGGTCGAGGTAGATGTTTCCATCGTACCCCTCCCATCCGAAACCCGACGTGAGATTTTCACCTCATCGGGCTACTCAACATATTTATCCTTGTCAGTGGAACATCCTACCTTTTGATTTGAAGTGATTAGAATGTCATTTTCCCAATACCAAACTAAATTATTTAGTTCTTGGTTAATGATTTTCAACCTTTGTGAAGATTGATGTTTTCTAATATGTTCCATGTCTGAGGCAGTTTTTTCATCGTGGCAATGTCCGTGAAGTAGTTGAAGGTTTTTGTATTCATCCTTGCCTCCTAATGCGGTGGCTAGGATATGGTCAACCTCTAGAATGTCCCCTTCTCGGAAGTGTAGGCAACACCAAGGGCATATACCTTTTTGTCTCTTGAGCATTGACGCTTTTCGAGTCGGTATATCGGGATGTTTTCCCATCCTGGTACTCCAGTAAACTAGATTTCCGTTAAACGGACTATCTTCGCCTTTTACTTTCACATATTCCGTGCTACTGCTTCCAAATTCGGTGTGTGTTAGTAACCGTAGAGGGTTTAAAACCCCTTCTCTGGTAGCAAAGATCCAGTTATTATTGCCAATTCTTGTCCAATATTTCTTGCGAGCTTTGTACCAGTCACCTGTACGGTGACGACTCCAGGCTCGTAGTTTTTGGAACAATAGGTAATCTTGCCTTGTAAGTTCTCCCGTTGTTTGGGCATCAGAGAATTGATAGTAATTACTCCATCCTCTGATGATTGGATTTAGCTCTTTGATTAGGAGGGATTGATGGGAGTGTTTGTGTTTATCAATGACTCGTTTAAGTTCAAGTTGATGTTTCTTACAGGCATCCTTTGAAGGTGTAATGAGGGTTCTAAAGCCTAATTTTTCTTTGGTGCTAGGATGTATTGAACTTCTATATTTTCCCACTGGGAATTGTCGGATATAATACCCTAAGAAATCAAATCCAGCTTTTCCGTCTTCGCTTAACTCTGGGTATAGAGTGTGGGCGATTCTGGTTTTTGAGGGCTTTAGTTCCAATCCCATGTCTTTTAACCACTCAGAGATTAACTCTCTGCATCCTTGGATAACGGTTAGGTCTTTATGTATTAGGAGAAAGTCATCAGCGTATCGGATGAACGTTAATGATTTTACTTTCTGTTGCCAACTAATTTGACAATTAGGTTTGTCATTTCTTCTCATGTCGAGGGTTTTGGCAAATTCCATTAACATCTTTTCCATTCCGTGGAGGGCTACGTTTGCTAATAGTGGGCTAATCACACCCCCTTGCATTGTTCCCTCAGATGTGGCAGTGAATACCCCTTGGTCTATGACTCCAGATTTTAACCAAGCTTTTATTTGTTGCCTGATTTTACCCGCGTAACCGAGTTTTTGGAGTAGGGCTAAGTGGTTGATGCGGTCAAAACATTTGGCAATGTCAGCGTCTAGTACAAATTTTGATTTTGTATTTATGCTGTTCTTGATTTGTTTGATAGCATCTTGACATGACCTTCCTGGTCTAAAACCATAACTGTTTGGCTCAAATTCTGCCTCCCATTCTGGTTCTAGTGCTGTTTTTACTAGGTTTTGTAAGGCTCGGTCATAGATTGTTGGTATTCCTAATGGTCGTTGTTCATTTGTTCCTGGTTTGGGTATCCATACCCTACGAGTTGGGTTACTTTTACCAGTAATTTTGAGTTGACCTACGAGGTTCATACGAGCTTCTGGGGATAATGCTTTAATACCATCCACCCCTGCCGTTTTTTTACCGCGATTATCTTGTGTTACCTTTCTGACCGATATCACTTTGTTAGACCAGGAACTCATCAAGGTTTTCTGGAGTTTTCTAACTTGTTTTACATCTCCACGACGAGATGCTGCGTAAATCCTCGTTTGCAGCTTATAGACGAATCTTTCAGCTTTACGCCAGTTGATGTCGTCCCATCCCACAGTCTTCGGTTTTGAATCTGTATTAGGCATATTTTCTGCTAATGGTAGCTTTACACATCGATATATTGCGAGTCACGTCTGCTTATCCTGGGCGTTACCCCATCCTTTTTTTGGCATTACCTGTGATTTCAGGTTAGGCATTTGCTTCTTGACCCATCTCTCACAATCTCACCATACGGTTTTGACGATACCTACCAGTTAATCTGGGGATGAAATTGTGTTACTTCGTTCCTGTGTTCCATTGGTCGAGTCCTTTAGGGTTCATCTATCCGCCTGTATGGGCTGATTGTGCGATACGATACGACGGGAATTTCGTATATCGTTGCCCTTCCCGTTTGGGTTGCAGGGTTGGTTTTATCCAAAGCTTATGACCCCTGCTGCGTCCTTAAGACGGTTCAGTAGATGATTCGTTTATCTACCCCACGATTTCCTTTTCCTTGATGTAATCTTAGTCCAGGTCGCTTATGAGACTCTTACTAACGGTTAGGCGTTTTCAGCAATTATCGCTCTGTCCGCTTTCACTCCCGCTTCTAAGCCTGGGTTGTCATCCCAGATTTAGGGGAAACTTCTCTCTTTTGTCGCCAAAAGGGACGCTGTGTGTTTTCAACTCCGCACAAGAGCGCAAAGACTTGGTTTTCTAGGATACTTACCTCACTTTGATGGAACACAAGTTGTCATTTCAGTTAAGGATTAAAGTGCGAACTCTACCTATTGGTTACTTAACTGAGAAGCCCTACATCCCTCCTCTGAAGAGGATTTCGTAGGAACGAATCGCACCCCGTCGCGGGACGCGAGGGATTCCCATATAGACTCTTAACTAGACTACCGAAATAGTCCCCGTCAGACCGCCATTACTGGGCTGTTTGTTTAACGGACATATCAAGCTGCCGAGGACACCTCGGCAGTCTTGTCCTCACGTTCACGGGCGCACCGACCGCCAACGGCTCTAAATTCTATTCTGTTTTTTGGCTGTGCTTTTCAGCTAAACCTAATGTACCAGTCGCGTCACCCTTCGGGTTCGTTAGTCGCTCATGGGGGTTTCCCCCATGAGCAACTTTCGTAAGAAGGCTCCGTCGTTGTACGGCGGAGTAATCTCTGACCTTCTCTAGGCGGGGGACAACAGACCGAGGGATGGGGAGTTGAGGTCGAAAACTAATAATTTGATGGGAGAAAGATATTGATTTTTGACGTAAAATTAGTATATTCATCATAGATATCGTTTAATCAATGCTAATGTACTAATTAAATGATTTTTCCGACAATGGTGATTCTGATCAATTTTGACTTTTGTGACTGTCACAGTTTTTTCATCAAAACTGGGAATACTTAAATGTAACAGCCTTTTATTATTATGGAAATGCTTTCAAATACAGTAATTGAGCAATTTATCATTAAGCTTCGACTTCACGCCTTAGTTGAGGGAATTGATGAAAAAGCCGCGTTGAAATATGCTTCGGTGAAGCTTCGTTTAATCACAGGAGAAGTGAGTGAATATGAATATCATACTTTAATTGATGATATTAATCATATTTTTGGAATGTCATCAACATCACAAACAACTCTAGGTTCTAGCTTTAATCATTGGATTGAAAGAGAAATTCATGAAATTCAAACAACTTAATTATTTATTTGTTGATCATTTTTGCATTAGCAATGGATAATTTTTTAAGTTGATCCCGAATTACCATACTATCGATATCAGCAGTAGAACCAATATTATTAATTTTTAAACTGGGATCAATCTGTTGCATCGATTTTAGTAATCCTCGACCACAACCAATTTGCCAAGCTTCATTAATACCCTGTTGTACTAGGGTTCTCGAAATGCTTTCCCATCGAACCGGTTGGCTAATTTGAGCAATTAAATTACGTTTGACTTGATTAATATTGAAACTCACAGTAAAGTCCACACTACAAAAAACAGGAATCACAAACGGTTGAAAATCAACACAATCTAAAATTCCTTCAAATTCTTGCGCGGCTGTTTCCACTAAGGGTGTATGGAAGGCAGCATTAACTGACAAAGGAATGACACGATTAACTGAAACTTGAGATAAAACAGAGGTAATCGCCTCATTAGTACCTGAAAGAATAGCATAGGTTAAGTTATCATTAGCCAACCAAACATTAGGGGTATGGACAACGACTTTTTGAAGTTTTTCTGGGTCAAAGCCTCTCAAGGTTACCATAGAACCTTGGGGTAAACGAGACATAATCTCTGCCCGTTTTTTTATCAGCTTTAAACCTGTTTCAAAATCGAAAGCTTCGGCAGCGTATAAAGCTAAATATTCCCCAAAACTATAACCGGATACGACATCGGGTTGATAGCCTGAACGCTTCAAAAAATCAATCAACAGTGTCATATACACATAAAGACAGGGTTGGGTGTACTGAGTATGGGATAATTGATGGTCGTCACTTTGCCAAAGTTTAGCAATAGACCAACCTAAAATAGATTCTGCTTGTTGTAATCTCAATTGTGTGAAAGGAAAGTCTAATAGTTCTCGTCCCATTCCTAACTGTTGGGAACCTTGGCCTGGAAACACCCAAGCTGTGGAATTTTTCTCGTTTTGTAAAGAAGATATTAACATGATGTGAAATTTTTATAAAAAAGTAGTGATTCCTAGATTCTTCCTAATTGTAAATACAAAAATTATGAAAATCTATGACATATTTACTGACTTTTTCCAAAAAATTAGCCAGGAGAAGAAAATCAGTATTTTTACTGAACTATTGCCCTTATTTTTTAATGAATTGTTGATTATAACTGTCCACGAAATCTGTAAAATCCCCTATGACTAGGGGATTTTTTCTAGAGAAAAAAAACCTACATTAAGATAAATTTAACAAAATTTTTTTTAAGGGTGATCAAATCCATTGAAGTTATGAAGAATCTACTGAGTCGTCACGAATACTCATATCTTGCACCCCCCACACCCCCCACACCCCCACACCCCCTTTATAAGGGGGGCAGGGGGGGTAGGGGCAGGGGGGGTAGGGGCAGGGGGGGTAGGGTAATAGGCAATAGGCAGTAGACTAAACAAAGACTTTTGTTGCATGAGTGCCTATTTTCGGTAGAGTTTATCTACTAAGAAGGGGTGCATTTAAAATAGCTTCAGGATCTACCATAAAAAAAAGTTGTTTTTCGTCAAGTATACAACCTTGTAAATAAGGAATTAAATCGGGTTTAACGGTATTCAAAGGAGATTCTATTCTGTCTTTAGAAAATCGGCTGACTCCCATCACTTTTTCTACTGCCAATGCTAATGCTTTTTTTCCTGAGTGAATAATAGCGATCGAATATTGTTGACTGTCTAATTTAAGAGAGGATATATTTAGGAGTTTGGCGAGATCCACGACCCAAAAAATACGGCTACGTTGGTTAAGTAATCCCAAAAAAAAGGGAGGCATATTGGGCATAATAGTTAAACGACTAGAAGCAATAATCAAGACTTCTTTTGTCATTGTCATGGGTAATAAAATTTGAGTTTGACTATTAATCTGCAGATGAAGATAAGGATCACCAATGATCCTTTGATTAGATAAGGCTTGAGTTGTTACCATAAAAATATTCAGAGGCTTTTTAATAAGTTTGCTCAGATAGTCAAATGAATAATTAACAATTGTAAGGGAGAGATCATTATTAATTATTCATTATGAATTGTTCATTAGACAACGGAGCGAATAGCCCGAACTAATTGCTCTTTACTAAAGGGTTTAGTCACATAAACATCGGCGCCTTGTTTCATGGCCCACATACGATCTAAGTCTTGATTTTTTGAAGTACAAACGACAATGGGTAAATTTTGAGTGTCAGGGTTTTTGCGAATACTACGACATAATTCTAAGCCATTCATACCAGGCATCACTAAGTCAGTAATAATCACATTGGGTTTATGTTGATTAATTTTTCCTAGGGCATCTTTAGCATCAGTAGTTGCTATAACAGTGTAACCACTATCTCGCAGATAATTACTGATTAACTCCATTTCAGAGACTGTATCTTCTATGACTAAAACTTTAGACATGGGTAAATATCCTCGAAAAAACCGTTTAAATTGATGGGTTGAACAAAGTTCCTAATCCTAGAGTTCCCATAATGGTCATAAAAATCGACACCATGATCTTAAAAAAAGAGTTATTTTAGTTTAGCTTAAATAACGAAACACCATTTTTAATAAGTCCGATTGAGTAAAGGGTTTAGTTAAGTAATCTGAGGCCCCTGCAACCCTGGCTTTGGCGCGATCGACTAAACCTCGATTCCCAGTTACCATAATAATCGGGGTTCTTTTAAAGAGGGGATGATTTCTAATCAGTTGACAAAGGCGATAACCATCAATTCCTGGCATTCCTACATCCAATAAAATAATATCAGGTTTAAATCTAATGATTTCTAATAACGCTTTTTTAGAATCATCAATGGCATGAATTAGTAAATCTTCCTTGTCAAGAAAACGATTAATTTCACTCAAAATGGTTGGGCTGTCATCCACACAGACTAATTTATATTGTTGAGTTTCTTTGCTCTTATTATTAACATCACTCAAGTAATCATTTTTAATGATATGATTATCTACTTTTTGACTAGATTCTGTCTTTGCTATAATCTGAGGAAGTTGATCAAAAGGGGCTTGAGGATCATGAATAATAACGTTTTTGGTTAGGATAAATTGATAAATATATTGAGCAATTTTGATCTCATCTTTATTGGTTAAAACCGCTAACTGTCTAAAATTAAATCCTCTTAAAAGTTTACTGAGTTTTTTAATTTGTTCAGAGGACAGTTTACTTGTTTTTTGATTATTAGTAAAAAAATAAGGTCTTTGTTCAGGGGAAGTAATTAAGGGGGCTAAGGTTTGCCAAGACTTTAATCTTTGCCGACATTCGATGATCACATCTTTAAGATCGAGCTTAACTAATCGAGGTGAAACGCCAGCATTCTTGATAAAACTATAGTCAGCATCGGTTAATAATAAAAATAATTCAATGATTTCTTTGTTTAGAGAAATAACTAGGTTAGCGGCTTGAGAATCGTCTAAATAGTTTTCTTTGAGTAACCAATTAATCGCTTGATATTCTAGGGGTACATTATCACTGTCTTGTTTTTCATTTTCAAAGTTTAATCTTGCTTGATTTCGTACGGCTGCGGTTAAAGAAGACACGGTATAACTTAACCGTCGCAGATGTCTTTCCAATCGTTCAAAAGAATCGAGGGAATGGTTCGCATAAACTAATTTTCCTTGATCAACATAAATCTTCCATTTTACCGATTTAGAAGAAACCACTAAACATCCAGTTTTTTGACCATGGTCAAGTTTTCCTAATATATTCATAGGGGAAAATTTAGGTAACGCTTTGACTGAGACGGAGGATTGTTTTTCGTAGTTTTTTACATTCATAATAGAAATTGCGACCCCACAAACCAATGAGTAGACTGTTGATGGAATTCAAAACAAGTTTAGACGTATATTGTTTGTGATTAATTGGCAATCAAAGAAGTTTGAAGCAATATTTTTATCCTTCAAATGATATTTAACTGAGTTGTTTAGGTGAGTGACCCTTGAAGTTTGTAGATTGGATGAGTTGACAAAGCAACATCAAATATAGTAATTTTGACTCTAATTTAATTTTACTATCTTTAAATGATAAAAACTTCTGTATTTATACTGACATTTTGTTATTCCTTTAAATTAAGCTTATTTACTTCATCTTAACTTTAATCTAGTCTGTTTTCAGTGAGTAAGATTACCAGTAATCATTGATAAATATCACCCCTTTACTCTCTTCATACTTCTCACACTTCCGACACTCCCCACTCTCTGCCAAAGTTCTGCTACAAATATACTATTGAGGATGTACCCTAAAAATAGTTGTCAAAAAACGCAAGGGATGTATGGTAAATAAAGGGACATCCCCCAATGTGATTGATTCAATAGGAAAGGAAACTTATGGCAAAACAGTTAAAACTCGTAGGAACAGGTGAAATTACTCCCACGGCGTTACACGCAGAGATGCAACGTTCCTATCTTGAGTATGCCATGAGTGTGATTGTGGGACGGGCCCTACCAGATGTCAGAGATGGACTCAAACCCGTTCACCGTCGGATTCTCTACGCCATGCACGAATTAGGGTTAACCCCCGATCGCCCGTTTCGTAAATGCGCCCGTGTGGTGGGGGATGTGTTGGGTAAATATCACCCCCACGGGGATCAAGCGGTGTATGATGCGTTAGTACGGATGGTTCAGGATTTTTCGAGCCGTTATCCCTTGTTAGCCGGACACGGTAACTTCGGATCGGTGGATAACGATCCCCCGGCAGCCATGCGTTACACCGAAACCCGACTATCCCCCATTGCTGATCAAGCGATGTTGACGGAGATCAGCGAGGCGATCGTTGATTTTAGTAGTAATTTTGATAATTCTCAACAAGAACCGGTGGTTTTACCAGCGCAACTCCCTAATTTGCTCCTCAATGGTTGTACAGGAATTGCGGTGGGAATGGCCACCAATATTCCTCCCCACAATTTAGGGGAACTGGTAGATGGGTTAATTGCCTTAATTGATAACCCTGAGGTATCCGACGAAAAGTTATGGAAGATTATCCCTGGCCCCGATTTTCCCACCGGAGGGGAAATTATCCCAACTCAGGGCATAGAGGACGCTTATCGCCACGGAAAAGGCATTATTCCGGTGCGTGGGGTGGTTCGGATTGAACGCATGGATGTGGGTAAAAAACGCCGTAAGGAAAGAACGGCCATTATTGTCACCGAATTGCCCTATCAAGTCACTAAATCCACTTGGATCGAAAAAATTGCCGATTTAGTTAATAGTGGTAGATTAGAAGGCATTGCCGATATTCGGGATGAAAGCGATCGCAGTGGAATGCGGGTGGTGATCGAGTTAAAACGGGATGCTGTGGCGAAAACGGTTCTTAGGGAATTGTACAAAAAAACAGCCCTACAACAGAATTTTGGGGCGATTATGTTGGCTTTAGTGGATAATCAACCCCGTCAGTTATCCCTGCGTCAATTATTAGAGGAATTCCTGAAATTCCGAGAACATACGTTAACCCGTCAATACAATTATGAGTTAGAAGAATGTCGAAATCGGTTACATCTTTTAGAAGGGTTATTAATTGCCCTTAATGATTTAGATCGCATGATTGATATTTTACGTCATGCTGCTGATGGAACCACGGCTAAGGTACAATTTCAACAGGAATTAAATTTGAGTGAAGCGCAAGCGAATGGTATTTTAGCCATGCCCATGCGTCGTTTAACGGGGTTGGAACGACAAAAATTACAGGCCGAATATGATGAGTTAGCAGGGCGCATCAATGAGTTAGAAAACCTCTTAAATAATCGTCCCGAATTCTTAAAAGTCTTAAAGAAAGAACTGCGATCGCTTAAACGGAAATACGGCGATGAAAGACGCACTCGTATTGTGCAACCCACTGCCCAAAAGAGTTCATCTAAAACAACACAAACCGCGAAAAAAGAACGTAATCCTCAAAGCAAAGAACCAGAAACCATTGCTCAACCCTTTAGTCTATTTACTCCCCAAACGCCTCCGAAAAATGCCATCTTAGAAATGACTTATCAAGGGACGATTTGCTGGCGATCGCCTGATACCAAAGTCCCTGATAATCATGTTTCCCTTTATAGCGAACCGATTCAAGAAAGGGAACAATTTATTGTGATCACGGATATCGGAAAAGCTTATCCTGTCAATGTTGCCGATGTTCCCCCCATTGATATTCAACCCATTCCGTTACTGAGTTTATTATCTAAAACTGCGCAAAGGGATAGTAAAAAAGTCGTTTCTCTTTTCTTCTTATCGGATAATACAGAAAATAGAGATTTATTGTTATTAACAAATCAAGGAAAAATTAAACGAATTCAATTATCAGAATTAGAAAGTTTAACCAATCGAGGGTTAGTGTTAATTAAACTCAAAGAGCAAGATAGTTTAGAGTCGGTTTCTATCACAAAAGAAGGGGAAGAAGTAGCGATCGCCATGTCCAGTGGCCGAGTGTTAAGGTTCCCCGTTGTTGATGAAGTGATTCCTATTATGGGTCGTAATGCTCAAGGAAATCAAGGCTTAAAATTACGCTATGGAGAAACCATTGTTGGTTGTGTGACCCTTGATGATAATAAGATAGTTTTATTAGTGTCAAAATTGGGCTATGGTAAACGCTTAAATGTAACAGGGTTACGGATGACAAAATTAGGAGATATTGGCACACAAGCCTTACAATTTAGCCATAAACAGGATAGTTTATTAGGAATGATTCGGGCTGCTGATTCTAAGGAGATTACCTTATTAACCAACCAAAAGAAAACCTTGAAGATAGTCGCCAAGGATGTGAAAATTTGGGGGAAAGATGGTCAAGGCGATCGCTTAGTTAAATTATCTAATCAAGAGATAATTGATCATGTAATATCTATTTATCCACATTAATAATTTTGATTGTTAATTAAAATGTTATCTTCTTCTCAACAAGAACTTTATGACCGAATACAAGCATTTTCTTTAGACGAAGGGAATGAAAAATACTCTTATACTCAACGATTGATGAGAGAAAATAATTGGAATTTAGATTACACTAAACGAGTCATACAAGAGTATAAAAAGTTTATTTTTTTAGCAGTTATTTCTTCTGCTTCCCTTACCCCTTCTAAAATTATTGATAAAGCTTGGCATCTTCATTTAATTTATACTGATTCTTACTGGAATCAATTTTGTCCTCATATTCTTGGTTGTTCCTTACATCATTATCCTAGTCATGGTGGGGAAGAAGAATTAGAAAAATACCATCATGATTATCAAAAAACTATCGCTATTTATCAAGAGTATTTTGGCTATTTGCCCCCTGATGATATCTGGTGTTATCAAACAAGAAGATCGAAACAAAACACTTTACTATTTGCAACAAAAAATACTTTAAAAAAGTCCTGGAAACAAAAACTAACAGTATTTATTTTATTATGTATTGCGATGGTTTTTCTATCACCTACTAGCCAAGCAACCACTACTAATGTTCAGACATCAGGGATTTCGCTTGAGATGTTAGGAGTAATTCATCTTTGTATTTCGATAGTTGGTTGTTTTATCTCTTTGACTGTCGGATTGCAATTATACATTGATGCCGATTCGGTTGAAAGAAGAAAAAAAAGGTATCGTTATATTCCTGCTGCTATTATGTTCACTATATGGGCTTTAGGTATGTGTTTACTAATGTTTACAATAGTAGCAATACCTTCGACTTTTATCTCATTCATCAGTGGTTGTTGCTTTTTAATTTTTGAACCAGAAGATATTGATGGTAGTGGGGGATCTGGGGGAACTTCATACTGTGGATGTGGTGGTGCTTGTGGTGGCAGTTGTTAATAATAATGTCTATAATAGTATATAGGTTATTTTAGAATAACCTTAATTTTCCTTACTTTTTTGAGGAGAAAATTGACAATGTTAGACCATTCTAATGATTATATAACCATTTTTTGTCATTATTTATTCTATGTAATCTTAGTCGGATTACTTAGTTTTAGTCTCACCTACATCATTAATGATAAACAAAATAGTGGCATAAAAACCGATATGGATCAAACAAATCGTTTAATCCTAAAACAAGCAGAAAACGCACCTTAATCATTCACTGTTAACTGTTTTCTTCCAGGGGAGAATGTCTGCTTCGTTGCTTTCTCTGGCCACGCGAATGAGTAAAGCTGCTAGGGTTAAACTAGCTAGGGTAGAACTTCCCCCATAACTCCATAACGGAAAGGGTAAACCCGTCGTCGGTAAGGCCCCCGTGGCAACGCCAATATTTAATAAAGCTTGGCCCACCATCATCACCATGACACCAATAGCAATTAAACGTTTTACCCGATGAACACAGTTAACCGCTACTCTTAAGGCAAAGGTTGTATAGGTAAATAATAATAACAGGAGGAGAATGCTACCAATAAAGCCAAATTCTTCGGCATACACTGAGAAAATAAAATCGGTGTATTGAATGGGAAGATAAAATAATTTTTGTACAGACTGGCCGTAACCCACCCCAAAGGTTCCCCCAGATCCCACCGCCATTAAACTTTGTACTAACTGATAACCATTCCCCAAGGGATCGGCCCAAGGATCGAGAAAGGCCGTGATCCGTTTCCGTTGATATTCCCGTAAACTAATGCTGACAAAGGCGGTTAATAAACCCCCTAACGCCGTGGTGGTTAAATACATCATGGGAATACCCGATGCTAGGGCAATTAACCATAAACTCATCCCACATAAAGCGGTGGTACTTAAATTCGGTTGTAATAAAATACAAGCTAAAATTACGCCAAAAATGCCCACCCATTGCAGTCTCACTCGCCAAGAATGACGATGCCAAAACCCGAAAATATAGGCACTTTGTATGACTAAAAAGGGTTTCATGAGTTCTGAGGGTTGGATCAAAACAGGACCTAATTTAATCCAACGGGTAGCGCCATAAACTTCGTGGCCTAACCCTGGCACTAGGGTGGATAAAATTAATCCTAAGAGGAGAAAAATGCACCAAGGGGCGAGTTTGAGCAGGTATTGTAGAGGCGATCGCACAATTAAGTTAAACCCTTGTAACCCGATCCAGATCCAAATGGTTTGACGAATCACATAATACCAACCGTTACCCGTTTCTGCTAAAGCAACGGGATAAGAAGCAGAAAACAAAGCAATTAACCCTAAAGATAGCCACAGAAAGGTTAACCAGCGTAAAAAGCGGGCTTCTCTAGACCAGTCTTCTACCGTCGGATCGAGAATGGGGATAAAGTACCTTAGCATTAATCGTTTTTGACTCTCAGATTTTAAGATGACTCCGTAGCCTAGTCGGGTTAATAGTCTAGTCTTATAGGATGCAACAACATGGCTAAGAGTTCCCCCTATTTGTCGCTTTATGTTTGCTAAAAAGGATTGCAGGGGAGTAGGGAGCAGGGAGATAATTATTTATAGCATTCTTAGATCAACTTCTTGCAAGGTAATAGATAGGGTGTGCCATATTTTTTTGATTTTTGGGAATATTAAGAATACAAGTACAGGAAAAAGGGATAAAAGTTTAACTTGTACCCCTCTGTATTTGTATATTTGAGGGAAGTAGGACACGCATTATTGCGGACTCATTTAAGTCCTACTTCTTCTCTAGTCTATGGCTGTGATCCGAAACAGTTAACAATCAATTAATAAGACTTAATTGATAACTGAATACTGTCATATAAGGTACTCCGTTGTTGATAGGGACGGTTTAAAGAGGCGATCGCTTGTTGTAGGGTTTCAACTTCCATACAAGTTCCCCCCATCGCCCCTGCCATGGTGGTAATATGTTCTTCCATTAAGGTTCCGCCAATATCGTTACACCCCCATCGCAAGGCTTCCGTTGCACCCTTTAAGCCCAATTTGACCCAACTGGGTTGATGGTTGGGTATCCATTTTCCTAGGAAAATTCGAGACACTGCTGTTAGTAATAAGGTATCTTTTAGACTGGGTTGATCTCGTTTAACACGGTTTCGTAGGGCTAAAGGGGCATCTTTTCCCACAAAAGGTAAGATGATAAATTCTGTTATTCTGGCTGGATAATTGTTTTCAATGGCTGTTTTTTGTAAGTTCCTTAAATGAGTTAAATGTTGTATTTGTTGTTCGCTAGTTTCTATATGTCCAGATAATAGGGTACTGGTGGTATATAATCCTAGGGAATGAGCTAAACTAATAATCTCTAACCAGGTTTGAGTATTAATTTTTTCAGGGCAAATAATCCGTCTGACTTTATCGTCTAACACTTCTGCTGCTGTCCCCGGCATTGATCCTAAACCAGCTTTTTTTAACCCGATAATGACCTCAGCATAACTTAGGTTATCTTCCCTGGCAATAAATTGGATTTCTTGGGGTGAAAAGGCGTGCAGATGAAGATTAGGAAATGCTTTTTTTAGGTCAATAATTAATTGTTGATAATATTTGAGAGAACTTCCGTTTAATTTAGCCTCAGGGTTTAAACCTCCCTGCATACAGATTTCCGTCGCCCCTCTTTTCACTGCATCTGTTGCTTTTTCGATTATTTGTGCTGTATTTAGCCAAAATGCCCCCTCATCCCCTGCATCTCGTCGAAACGCACAAAAGTTACAATGTTGCTCACAAATGTTGGTAAAGTTTATATTACGATTAATAATATAAGTGACGGTGTTTCTTACTTGTTTTTGACGCAGTTTATCGGCAGTTTGACGAATTTGCTCAATTGTGCTTTCATCAGTTTGATATAGGAGGGTAACTGCATCGCTTTGGGATAGTTCTCTATCGTTTTCTACCTCTTCTAAAATATTTTTTATTGTTTTTATTTGATTAACCATAGGAGGGACAAAACTAAAAAATTAATAACTATTCTTAAATTATTATATCAACTCTTAGGTTATTTTAAAAAGGTTAATTAATTGATGAAAATTTCGACAAAAACCATTAATATTGTTCTTTTCGTTGCGATCGCCTCTGCTGTGATTCTTAGAATTGTCAATTTAGCCAGTCGAGAATTTTGGTATGATGAGGTCTTATCTTTATTACTTTCCACTGGACAAAAAGCACAATATCAAACCCCTAAAGATGTCCCTGTTATTTTAGCTAATTACACCCGTTTATTGAGCCTTCCGGTTGAAAATAGTTTCTCTGATATTCTGGTAACTTTTGAAAAGTTTCTTAAAGGATTAGTGGCCGAACCTCACCCTTTTCTTTTCTTTTTAGAGCAGCATTTTTGGTTAAGATTGTGGGGGAATTCTGAAGCGGCCATGAGAAGTATTATTGTTTTATTTAGTTTGGGATCGATGGGTTGTGCTTATGGGTTAGGAAGGCGTTTATTAGGATTTCAAGGAGGTTTATTATTTGCTGCTTTATTGGGATTAAATCCTTATTATCTTTTTCATTCTTTAAACGTAAGAATGTATGGCTCAGTAGTATTCTGGGTTTTATTAAGTAGTTGGTCTTTGCTAGAATTAATTAGCTTAAATACTTCAGAAACCCAAAATAATACTTCTAAACTATCTAAATTTTTTTGGATAATATTATTAATTGTCTCAGTAGCATCAGGGTTTATGACATTTTACTATTTTGCTATATTTTTCTTAGTCTTTGCTGTGTTAGTTTTATATTTAGATCGACGAAGATGGTGGCAATATGCACTTTATTTAATCAGTAGTATTATTATTACAACTCCTTGGCTTTGGTGGGGTACGAGACAACAATTGAGAAATGCTGACTTAGGCAGATTCTCAAATAAAGGGGGTTTTTTAACTGCAATGGTTCGGCATTTACAAGAGTTTTTTGATGTCTTAGGAATTCATTTAGTTGTTGGTGATTGGTCAAGTATTTTACCCAATTTTATTATAACGATTGTCGGCTTTTTAGTTTGTCTTGGGTTAGTTTATTGTAGTTGGAATTTATATAAAAAGAATCAGATTGAATTATTAACCATTGGATTATTATTAGGTATCTTTCCTTTATTATTAATGTTAATGATAGATATTATTACAGGAAAGTTTACCTTAGCTTTTGGGTTTGGTCGTTCTGTAATCTTTGTTTTACCAGGTTGTTTATTATTATTAGTTATTTGGATAGAAAAAGCAGGGATAAAGTTTAAAAATATTGCTATTCTAAGCATTTTATTATTATATTTAGGAATTAATCTCGCTGATTTTAGTCTACGTTCCCGTCAAATGTTTCATCGGGTAGCAGATATTATCAATGAACAACCTGATACCCCTACTTTAATTATTATGAACTCTCAAGCGTGGGGTCATGTATTAAGATTAGCTTATTATCTTCCTACCACTTCGCCTATTAGTTTATTAGCGCAGAAACCTGATAATTTATCTCCTATTTTAGCTAAAAATTTAAGTAAAAATTCTGAACAATATCAGCGCATTTTATGGCTAGATAGTCAACGTCCGGTTTGGGGAAAACCTAGTACAGAAGAAGAAAAAAAAAGCAGTTACAACGATTTTAGATAATGATTATAATTTACAAAGTTCTCAAAAATTAATCGGAACTTGGGCGTTAGATAATTTTGATTTGAATGTGTATGAAAAAAATATATAATATAATAAGTTATTGAATTATTATCGTTTATTATCTGATTCACTCATAATAATGAGTATCATTGATTTTTCCTACCGACTCCATATCCTAACCCAAACCCACCTAATGCAGATATTCCTGCTGTAATTATTTTTTCAGAAAGTTGAACATCTTTTGTTAAACCTGTATAAATAAGAATCATCAAAACTAAAAGAAGAATTGATAGAATACTATATCTTTTTGTCGATTCACTAATTTGGAACTTTTGATATTCTCTCTCATTTTCTTTATCACTACTATCAATGATTTGACTAATTTGTTCAGAAGTTATGCGTTTAGTAATTTCTGAACCAGGAGAAAAGCTACCTGATATTGGCAACATCATAGCTCTTTTAACTTCTGGAGGTAACTCATTAATTTCTTCTGCCACCTCTTCTGGCAAAATATTTTCTATTTTATTAGAAGTATCATCGAGTTTTTCATCTTCTTGAGAACTTTCTTCGCTCTTTTTCTTACTTTTATCGGTTGCCATATTCTAAAGATTACTTTCCTTCCAATAGTTCTATAATAGCCCATGACAAAGCTTTTTGATTAAGCTTTAAAGTAATTTTTTCAAGTTTTTGTTGAACTTTTTTTTCAATCATTTGCTCTATTTTTTGGGAATAAAGCTGACGAATTAGATAATTACAAGTGGTATCACTAATATTTCCAGACTCGTAAAGAGATTTAACATACTCCACCATAGTAGTGATATAGTTATCCTCTAAAACATCAGAAATTTTCTCACTACTTGGGTTAATTGTATTTAACTTTTTGCCGAGAGTAGATATCGACATCAATTTTAATCGCTCTTTATTCCTATTTTTATCCTTAACTATATTATACCATCCTTATCTTTATCTTTATCGTTATTTTTATCTTATCATCTTTATTGTTTCGGTTTGATAGGTGGGCATTGCCCACCCTACTGTTTAGATTTTAGCTTCTTCTTTGACTAATTTCTCCCATCCTAATTCTTTGAGGTTATTATTACGACGCAGGGGACGAGTTGCCAACTCTAATATATCTCTTGCATTGGTAAATCCATGAATTTGTGCAAAGGTAAATTCCACAGACCACTTCGTATTTATTCCCCTTGCTTCTAAGGGGTTAGCGTGGGCCATTCCTGTGATAACGAGGTCGGGTTTTAACTCATAAATGCGTTGAATTTGATTATAATTGTCAGGTTTTTCGACAATTCTAGGCACAGGGACACCCATTTCATTACAGGTTTTTTCGAGGAAATCTAATTCCGCTTTTTGGTATCTTTTATCCATATAAGGAATACCAATTTCAGGGCAAGTCATCCCACAACGAATGAGAAAACGGGCCAAAGAAATCTCTAATAAATTATCACCCATGAAGAAAACAGACTTACCGCGAATGAGTTTAATATACTCTTCTAAACTCTCCCAAATTTTCGCTTCTCTTTCTTCTAACCCTTGGGGTTCAATATTGAAAACAGAGCAGATTTTTTCTATCCAAGCGCGAGTACCATCGGGACCAATAGGAAAGGGTGCGCCTATTAATTTACACTTACGACGACGCATTAAAGTCGTAGCAGTTCGTGATAAAAATGGGTTAACTCCACTAACATAATAACCTTCATCAATTACGGGTAATTCTGTATAGCGTTTTGAGGGCAACCACCCCGAAATTTTTACTCCTTGTTTCTTCAATTCTAGGGTTAAATTAGTCACAACGGGGTCAGGTAAAGAACCAAATAAAACTAAGGGAGGATGGTCTTTATATTCGGATTCTTCTTGACTAATATCTTCTTTCTTTCTGCCGAAGTTTAATAGTTTGTGAATGGCATTTCTTTCTTCTTTTTCTTCCTCTTCTTTGACACTTTTAGGACATTTATGAGCCATGGAAGCTAAGACGGTATCTTCTCCTTGAGTAAAGGCATAATCTAAGCCATTTGCTCTTGCTGTAACGATAGGAATACCGATTTCAGACTCTAATTTAGGGGCTAACCCTTCTAAGTCCATTTTAATGATTTCGGTGGTACAAGTACCAATCCAAACAATTACACTAGGATTGCGATCGCGTTTTATTTGTAAACACAATCTTTTTAGTTCTTCGTAATCTTTTAATTGAGCAGAAATGTCCCCTTCTTCTAATTCTGCCATTGCATAACGGGGTTCAGCAAAAATCATCACACCCATGGCATTTTGGAGGAAATAACCACAGGTTTTTGTACCGATGACTAAAAAGAAACTATCTTCTATTTTTTGGTATAACCAAGCAACACAACTAATGGGACAAAAGGTGTGATAATTGCCAGTTTCGCATTCAAATTGTAAGGATGTGGATTCTTGTGCTAGTGTCATAATTTAGAGTTCTCCTTGTTTAATTTTGGTTCTAATTTCGTTGAGATATTGAGTATTAGAATCTAGATAAGTTTCGGATTCATAAGTAAGGGTTTCAGTCTTTTCTAATTCTATGAGTTCATAAGCGATGGATTCAAAGATAGCTAATTTTTCAAGCTCGTTTCTGACGATAACATTAGGAATGAAGGTTAATCCTAATATTGTTTAAAAATTTAATATTTCGATAGGTTTATTGATTAGCAGAAAGTAAGATAATCTTCATTTGTCCTAATTAACAAGGGTCACTATATTTAGTATTCCCTTGTTAACTAAATTTTATGTCATTAATTTACCTTTAAACTTCTCCTTTTTGTAATTGTTGTCTAATTCGTTCAATTTCGTCTGTATCTGATGAGTTTAATTGTGGATTTTTGGCTCTTTCTTCTGCCCGTTTTTTGAGTTCAATTTCTGGATCAAAATCTAATCCCAATGCTTTAATAATAGCCTCAAAATTACTATTAAGTTTCATCAAAAGAGGTACTATATTAGTGATTCCTGGTTCAATTCCACTAATAACACCCAAAATTAATAATCCACTAGGTCTTTTTCCCTCATCAGGAGTTTTAACTATAACATGGTTAGTTTGCTTGATTTCTTCTACCCAGTAAGAGTTAGTTTCACAAAAATCTAACCACTTATCTTTGAGACTAGCCATTACATCCTGAGATAAATTCATTACTTACTCCATTCCATTAGTAAAATCAACTATATTTAGTATTCCCTCACTAATTAGAATGTGTATCATCTCAGAACAAAATTAAACTGCCTTAAACAAAACTCTGTCTTTTTGAGTCATGAAAGTAACCTGTAGGTTGGGTTGAGGAACGAAACCCAACACCAACGAACAAAATTGACTTTATACCAGTTCTTAGAAATAGCTAGAGAGTCCGCCACGTCGCTATTGCTCCTCGCGGCTTCGGCTTCGGGATATTTTAAATAAAACTCAAAGCTTACTATTTATACTATCCCTCGCAATGACTAAACCCTCCTAAAAAACTTTGCGTCTTTGCGCCTTTGCGCGACACAATTAAACCATCATCATGTCTAACTCTTCCTCTTCCGACTTAACAGGAGCTTGAGGATTAAGATAGAAATCAGATAATAAAGTGAATAATTCTCTATCTTGAGCATCATTAGGAACTACCCCTTCCGGCATGGCTAATAATTGGTCAGCAATGTTTAAATAGTAATCACAAACATAGTCAAGAGAAGGGTCACTTTCTGTCATTTCAAACAAGGTTTTACCCTTAACCCGTGATACCCGAATATCCTCAATTAACGGTAGAATTTCTAACACCGGCATGGGAACCGCTTCTACATATTTATCAATTAAATCACGCTTAGAAGTCCGATTACCAATTAACCCCGCTAACCGTAAGGGATGGGTTCTTGCTTTCTCTCTCACCGATGCAGCGATACGGTTGGCAGCAAACAACGCATCAAACCCGTTATCCGTGACAATTAAACAGTAGTCAGCATAGTTTAGGGGTGCAGCAAACCCACCACAAACAACGTCCCCTAATACGTCAAATAGGATGACATCGTACTCATCAAACGCATTGAGTTCTTTGAGAAGTTTAACGGTTTCTCCGACGACATAACCACCACAACCGGCACCGGCAGGAGGTCCCCCTGCTTCTACACAGTCAACCCCTGCATATCCTTTGTAGATAACGTCTTCGGGCCAAATATCTTCATAATGAAAGTCTTTTTCTTGTAGGGTGTCGATGATGGTAGGAATGAGAAACCCAGTTAGAGTAAATGTACTATCATGTTTAGGATCACAACCAATTTGTAGTACCTTTTTACCCCGTTTAGCCAATGCGGTGGAAATATTGCAACTGGTGGTTGATTTTCCGATACCACCTTTTCCGTAAACTGCGAGTGTTAAAGTCAAGGGTTTAGTCTCCTTTGTGATCAAATATAAAGCTTGTTATGACTGCGTTGTAACGACAGTCCCTTTCTCAATCTCATTACTCGCATTATGAAACAAGTAGCCAAGAATTCCAAGGGGTGTTAAAGATAAACTAGCTAGTAATTTGAAGTAAAATTTTGAATATAAAAGAAAAATGCTTTAAAACTGATCAGAAAAATTTTGAAGCTCTAAAAAGCAACTTTTTAATTTTTTGTGTTCCGCATTTATATAAATAGGAACAATATAAAAATTTTGCTGTGTAAGCGATCGCTCATTTTAAACTAAAAATCCCTGAAACTTTTATCAGATAAAGGTTACAGGGATTTACTATTGCGATAGTGTTCTAGTACAAAAGGGTCAAAAATTAACTAATGTAACAAAAAAGAGGCATTTTGACCTTACTTAAGGGACTAAAAAAGGTATCAGAAAGAATTTTATAAAGAATAGTTACAATTGATGAGGACAAGATTCAGTCATACTTGATTACACAGTCTCCAGATACTTCTTTTAGTTTTTTATCCTCTGCTGAAATGAAAGTATAACCATCAGAATTAGATTCAGAGAATACTTTTCCATCGGTTTTACCGGAATAGATGAGTTTGCCTCCAGAATAACAGGAAATTTCAGCAGTGCGATTTCGCCAATCAGAAGCCGTTCGTGATAATCTTGTTCGTAAGGAACTACAACCAGTTGTTAACAAAAATAAACTAAAAGTAACACCCCAACTAAGACAATAAGACATCCTAACCCGATTGATATTTAGTAAAAACATTGAAACAAATCTCCTTAGCTTCAATTTGATTAAACCTATTTTGTAAATTAGTGAAAACTTATAACTATTTTTAGTATATTTTAATCTCAATTAATGTTAAAATAATAAAAATATAAATATTATAAAAACAAAAGGTTTCCTTTGTTAAAATTAGCTGATCTTTTTTTTACCTTTTATCCAAAAAAGTTTAAAAGTAAGGAGAAACAGCAACCTTTTAAAAAAATTGTCAGTGGATTCAACCACAAATTAACTAATTAATCCCAAACAGTATTTTTATCGGTTTGAATCCCTTTTAAGTGAGTTTCTTCTAGATTTACACCGATTAGAATAGCCCCTCTCAGGTTAGCATTTTCTAAGTTTGCCCCTTTAAGATTAGCATTTTCTAAATTCGCTCCTTGTAAGTTTGCACCGATTAAAATGGCGTTTTCTAAATCCGTTTCACTAAGATTTGTCTCCACTAAAGTAGCATTTTCTAAAATAATACTTGATAAATCAGATTGGAATAAATTAGCCTTAGATAAATTAGCCCTAGTGAGATCAACGGGTTCTGCTTCATCCATACCAAAAGGCGCAACGGATAACGGGGAACTACTGCGAGGAATACGATATTTAAGACCGAAATTTTCTCTCGGTAAATTAACCCCTTCTAAGTTGCAACCGACACATTCTCTATCTAATTCTAGGCGATATAAATTATTAGTGGTTTCCGTGCAACCCATTAACATCAAAGGGGTGGATAATAAACAAATAACAAAAGAAATATATTTCATAACTGTCAAAAATCAGGCATACATTAACAAATCTCTAAGAAAAAGTCATCAAACACTAAAATGATCGGTTTTATTTTCTCTTCGGGTTCATCACTAAATTTAATTATATCGAACCAAACATTAAGTCAAAACAGACTTGCAATAATTTGTAGTACATGATATGATACAGTTAATCAAACCTAAAAATTGTTGTTAAATTTAGGAGGAATCAAGTAGTTTGGGACGACCCAGAAGAAGAAATAAACCCTTTAAACCTTTCAATCAATCTAATAAACATCGAGTTAATAATCGAATTCGAGCAGAAGAAGTTAGAGTTGTTGCCGAAAATGGGGACCAAGTTGGTATCAAACCCGTAGCAGAAGCCATAGACATAGCCCAAGAAGCCGGCTTAGACTTAGTAGAAGTTGCCCCCAACGCCTCACCCCCAGTATGCAAAATCATTGATTACGGTAAGTTTAAGTACGAACTACAGAAAAAAGAATCCTTAGCTAAGAAAAACCGTACCGAAAACACCCTCAAAGAAGTTAAGCTAAGATACTGCACCGATACAGGTGATTTGAATACCAAACTGAGACAAGCAAGAAAATTTCTTGAGAATGGCTCAAAAGTTAAGTTCTCTATGAGATTTAGAGGTCGAGAACGAGCATTTATGAAGCTTGGCCGCGAAAAATTAGACCACATCGTAGATAGACTATCTGATGTTGCTAATCAAGACGGAAATAGCAACTATAACGGTCATCAACTTTCTATTATACTCGAACCAAGTTAATGAAAAAATAGCATAATTTTCGTAGGGGTTAACGGCCGTTAACCCCTACAATTGTTAATGGAGTTTATAGAATAGCCAAGGGAAAACAGCAATACAAAGAGGGACAAAAATCCACACTCGTCCTGCTAATAAATTATAATCTTGTAAAAGTTTGGTCCAAGATTGTTGCGCGACATAATGACCAAAAGAAAACTCAAACATCACCGTTAACACTAACCATAAACATCCTATCACAATGGCTTGAGAAGAGGATTTTAACGGAAATAAAGCAGTTAATCCCCAAATATAAGCAGCAAATAAAATGACGGCGGTTAATGTAGAAATTTGATGGGCCTGTAATTCTGTGACAAACTTACCATAGACTGTTTCCCTTAAAGTAGCGTTAAGAATAGCAATGATGATCATGGGAAACCACGCGATTAGGTAAAATTTAATCATAGTAAATGTCTCCGATGCTCTACTTTTATTTTATCGTTTTTTTCATAAAACTTTTAAAATAGATAATGTTTATGATTACAAAATATAAGGATTCTCAAAATGACAGATTTAAAAGGAAAAGTTGCCTTAGTGACAGGCGCAACCAGAGGTATTGGTAAAGGCATCGCCATCGGTTTAGGAGAAGCCGGTGCGACAGTTTATATCACCGGACGAACCCTAAGCCGCGATGAGAATGATGACGTTTCAGGAACCTTATTAGACACTCAAAAAGCCGTAAATGAAGCAGGAGGAAACTGTATTCCGGTTCAAGTTGATCATAGTGATGATGAACAGGTTAGGTTATTATTTGAACGCATTAAAACCGAACAAAATGGACAATTAGATATTTTAGTTAATAACGTTTTTTCAGGGGTAAAAGCCATTAGTAACGCTTATGGGGAACCCTTCTGGAAACATGACCCTAGTTTGTGGGATGCTATCAATAATGTTGGGCTTCGTAGTCATTATGTTGCTAGTATTTTCGCCGCCCGTTTGATGAGTCAACGTCAACAAGGATTGATTTGTACCATTTCTTCTTGGGGCAGTTTATCTTATATATTTGGGGCAGCTTATGGAGTCGGTAAAGCCGCCTGCGATCGCTTGGCCGCAGACATGGCCGTGGAGTTAAAACCTGATAATATTACCTCCCTTTCGGTGTGGCCAGGAATTGTGGGAACCGAACTTATGTTTGAGTTTTCTCAACAGATGAATATTGAAGATACCAATAAATCACAAAATGCTAGATTTGATGATCATTATAACTGGGAAACTCCCTTATTTACAGGGAGAGTAATTGCTGCATTAGCTGCCCAAGAAAATACTATGAAACTAACAGGAAAAGTTCACATTATTGCTGAATTGGCAAAACAGTATAATATCGTTGATGAAAAGGATAACCGTCCCGTTTCTTTACGTTCTCTGCGCTTTATTTTACCCTCGGCGGTTCCTGCTTTAAAAGCCTATGCTTCTTTAATTCCAGATATCAAAATTCCTTGGTGGGTTTTACAAACCACTCTGTTGCAATCTCCTAAAATTTAAACAAGGATCAACAACTGTTGATCCTTAAAGTTAGTTTTCTTGAAGACAAGCAGAGGATCAGGGAGATAAAAAGAGAACCGAGTTAACTCAAAATACTCTCCGAAGCTCCCATGCCCCCTGCTCCCCTGCAGCTTAAACAAGTAAGTTTTCGATCTACTGAGGCTAGGATACCCCTTGCATTTGTTCGGTTTTAACGTTCAACTCCAATAAGCGATCGCCTCGATACAACTTAACTTTTAGAGTGGAATTAATGCCTGCTCTTTCGACAATTTTCTGCAAATCGCTTCCATCTTTCACCGGTTGACCATTAACACCGATAATCACATCTCCACGGCGTAATCTGGCTTTTTCGGCTGGACTATTGGGGACGACTTGCACCACTAAAATGCCCTCTACCTCAGCCACCATCATGGGAGAATTGGGATTACGGTTGTTTTCCTTGGCGATTTCGGGGGTAATATTAATCATTTGCACCCCAATATAAGGATGGGGAACCTTTTGACCGGAGGCCAGGATTTTTTCTAGGGTTTTGGCCTTATTGATAGGAATCGCGAAACCAATCCCCATGGCATCGGCGCGAATGGCGGTATTAATACCGATCACCTCTCCTTTACTATTTAATAACGGACCCCCAGAGTTACCAGGGTTAATGGCCGCATCGGTTTGAATAAAGTCCAGACGTTTATCAGGGATACCGGCTTTCGCGGCGGAACGACCAATGGTGCTAATAATACCCAAGGTTACCGTATTATCTAAGCCCACCGGGTTACCCACTGCGATCGCCCAATCTCCTACTTTTAGGTTGGTAGAGTCTCCCAAAGGGGCAACGGGTAAGGTTTGTCCTTGAGGACTAATGGCCACCACTGCTAAATCGGTTATTTCGTCCGTTCCTTTCACTTGTCCGTTAAACGTCCGTCCATCTTTGAGAGTCACCGTCACTTTATCGGCACTATTCACCACATGGGCGTTGGTCAAAATAATACCCGTGCTATCAATAATAAACCCCGAACCCTGGCCAGTGATTCGTTGCTCTCGCGGTGGCCGAAACTGTTGGCCAAAGAAGTCGCGGAAAAACGGATCATCGAAAAAGGGATCAATTTGTCGGGTAACCACCGCTTCTGTGTCAATACGAACCACCGCCGGACCGGTTCGGGCAACGGCCGTGGCCACAAAACTATCAGGGGTTATATTAATTGGGGTTTGGGCCACTTCCCCCACGGTGTCAGCTTGGGAGGAGAGAGCGTGAAACCCACCAAAACAAAGAATCACACCGAGAACAAGTGTGATGGTGTAACGGGCTAAAGAATCTAGGAATTTTGTCAATTTCATCGTTTCCATTAACGCTTAAAAGACTAGAATTAGGAAGGATTGTTACTGCTAAAAGTTTGAAAAAAAAGAGGTTACTATAGATTTAATATAGCATTTATCTCTAAATTTCAAGAATAATCATCTTTTATTCCTCCAATAGTTTCGTCGGTAAACCATCAATACTCTCTTGATTTTTCTGTTCCCAATAATCATAAATTCCTGTTTTTCCTTTTTTGTTTGCCCAATCAATTAAAGTCTCTCTGGTTTCTTGATACTCATAAATAGGAACCCCAAAACCACAAGAGGTTTGAGCCGAGGTTAGGGTTAAAATAATTATTTGTCTGGCTCCTTCATAAGTAGGAAACTGAGGATAAAATTGACTCCATTGCTCATCCCTGGGACGCATAACTTTTCCTTGTCCGTATAACCGTAAAATCAAAGGATTCTCAGAAAAGCTACAAAACATAATTGTCATGCGTCCATTTTCTTCTAAATGAGCGGCGGTTTCATTACCACTTCCCGTTAAATCTAAATAGGCTACCCTCTGCTTATCTAAACAGCGAAATGTGTCGATTCCTTTAGGGGATAAATTAATTCTGCCTTCTGTGGGGGCTGTAGCAGTAAAAAACATTTTTTGTTCTTCAATAAATTCCATCAGTTCAGGGGTTAACCTAGAATAAAATTTAGCCATAGTTCTATTTTATTGAGGTCATGATCATAACTCATTCAATTTTAAAGTCTGATGGAAAATGCTATAATTAAGCAATTAAAAAATTTAGATTGATTATGACGGCTGAAAGTCTTTCTTTAACAGAACAATCACATAAAGCTAGTCCTTCCCATGACTATCATCCGATTATTATTCGCCTAGAAGAGATTACAAAAACCTATGGCAGTGGAAATACAAAGGTAAAAGCTTTAGATAACATTAATTTAAGCATCGAAAAAGGAGAATATTGCACCATTATGGGGGCATCTGGGTCAGGAAAATCCACCCTTATGAATATTTTAGGGTGTCTGGATCGACCCTCTTCGGGACGGTATTATTTAGATAACGTGGATGTGTCGGGATTATCCGATTCTCAATTAGCCACTGTTCGTAATGGGAAAATTGGTTTTGTTTTTCAACAGTTCCATTTATTACCTCAAATGACAGCCTTAGAAAACGTCATTTTACCGATGATCTATGGAGAGGTCTCCCCCACAGAACGACGCGATCGCGCCCTAGAAGCCTTAGAAAAAGTAGGATTAGGCCACAGAGTTAATAATAAGCCTAATCAACTCTCAGGGGGGCAACAACAACGGGTGGCCATTGCCCGCGCTATGGTTAACCAACCAGTTTTACTCCTGGCCGATGAACCCACAGGGGCCCTAGACTCCCAAACCACAGAGGAAGTATTAGACATCTTTGAAAGCCTTCATCAATCAGGGATCACTGTAGTGGTGGTGACTCACGAGGCAGAAGTCGCCCGTCACTCTCAGCGAGTCATCTGGTTTAGAGATGGTCAAGTGATTCATCCCCAACTAGACCCCCAGGATTTACATTCTGTCGTTGATTGAACAGGGTGTAGGGTGTGGGGTGTAGGGTGTAGGGAGCAGAGGAAGATTAAAACTCTTGCCTCTTGCCACCCCCTCTAACTCCCCCTTTTGTGAGGGGGAGAACCCTTGCCACCCCCTCTAACTCCCCCTTTTGTTAGGGGGAGAACCCTTGCCCATTCCCTATTCCCTCTCCCGAAGGGAGGTTAAGAAATGTTGCGAAAAAAAAGAAAATCAAGGATAATAGAGAGTTAAGATATTTATACTTTTGTATATCAATTTTTAAAATACTTGATTTTTCAACCCTTTTGAATTCAGAGGCATTAGTAACAAGTTGTGACTTGGCAAACCATAGAATCATATGACCCTAGTTCTAATATCCAACAGCAAAAACGCTATGATGCTGCTGCGATCGCCCGTTTTTACCGCCGACATCCGTGGGAAGTGATTCAACGGGCTATTACCATTATCTGGTCCTTTGGCTGGTTTTTAATCCATCTTCAATGGGATCACTGGTTTAACCCTGATAAAGACAATAAACAGAAATGTGCGACCGAATTAAGGCAAATTCTCACCCGTTTAGGACCAACCTTTATCAAAGTGGGCCAAGCCTTATCCACTCGCCCCGACTTGATCCGTCCCGACTTCCTTGATGAATTGATCAAGCTACAGGATCAACTCCCCCCCTTCGATAACAAAATCGCTTTTTCGATTATAGAGACATCTCTAGGGACAAGTATCAATCAAGCCTATCGAGAAATTTCGCCCAACCCCGTCGCAGCAGCCAGTTTAGGGCAGGTTTACCGCGCGGTGTTGCATACCGGCGAAGAAGTGGCCGTTAAAGTCCAACGGCCCAACCTCAGACCCATTTTAACCCGTGATTTGTTCTTAATGCGGTGGGCAGCCTGTCAGTTTGGTCGCTTTTTACCCCTTAACTTAGGTCATGATTTAACCCTGATTATCGATGAATTTGGCGTTAAATTATTTGAAGAAATTGACTATGTGAACGAAGGGAGAAACGCCGAGAAATTTGCAGCCAACTTTAGAGAAGACGATGACGTGAAAGTTCCCGTCATTTACTGGTCCTATAGTAGCGATCGCGTTTTAACCTTAGAGTGGATACAGGGCTATAAATTAACTGATACCGACAAAATTAGAGCAGCCGGACTCGATCCTTATGCGATCGTTAAAATTGGGGTCACCTCTGGGTTAAGACAACTCCTAGAACATGGATTTTTCCACGCCGATCCCCATCCTGGGAACCTTTTTGCCACCCTTGATGGCCGCATGGCCTTTATTGACTTTGGCATGATGGATCAGTTAGAAGAAGAAACCAAAGAAACCATTGCCAGTTCAGTGGTACAGTTAATCAATGAAGATTATGATGCCTTAGCCAGGGATTTTGTGCAGTTAGGCTTTTTGACCCCTGACACCGATATTGAACCCATTATTCCCGCCTTAGAACGGGTGTTAGGCAATGCCATCGGGCAGAGTGTGGGGAACTTTAACTTTAAAACCATCACCGATGATTTTTCGGAATTGATGTATGAATATCCGTTCCGGGTTCCGGCGAAATTTGCCTTAATTATTCGTTCATTAATTACTCAAGAGGGGTTAGCGTTGAGTCTTGATCCTGACTTCAAAATTGTGGAAGTAGGTTATCCTTATGTTGCCCGACGCTTACTAACTGGAGAGTCTCCCCAACTGAGAAGAAGACTGATAGAAGTCTTGTTTAAAGATGGAAAATTCCAGTGGCAACGGTTAGAAAATATGATCCGTATTGCCCGATCAGATGAACAATTTGATCTACTACCAACGGCACAATTAGGATTACAATATTTGTTGTCTGATGAAGGAAGATATTTGCGTCATCAATTATTGTTAGCGTTGACCGAAGATGATCGCTTACACACTGAAGAAGTTCAAAGAATTTGGGCTTTAATTAGTGACGATCTCCAACCTCAACAATTATTTGGTGTTGCTATCAAGGCATTTCGACAATTTTCTACTGCAGGAGTTGCTGCCATTCTTCCCAACACAGCCGAGATCAACTAATTTATCATTCATTTAATCCCTGCCTTTTATGTACTATTTTCCTCAGCCTCCTTATTTCCTAATTGCTGCTGGCCTATTTATTGGTCTTACCTGTGGTTTAGCCTTTGAAGCCACCCTAAAATCTCAAGTTAAGGTCATGTTGAAAAAGCCAGCCGATCAGATGCTAAAAGGTTCAGGGTTACAGTTACCCTTTCTTGGTATTTGTGTTGGTATTTGTGTGTTTTTATCGGCCGGTTTAGAGATTTTTCTCTTTGATCGTTGGCTATGCTATGCCATTTCTTTACCCATGACTATCTTTATTGCTGCTTTAGTTTGGATTCAACTCGAAAGCGTATTAAAACAGTTAAAAGAAGGGGGTTCAAAAGCCATTGATTTAGATGCCTTTTATTAATTAATCAGATTCCTAATCTTACTATGGGTCAACAACTGTTGACCCTTATTTTTTGGAATTGCATATTTACAAGATGATTTCGGTTACAGGTAATGTAAAAACCCTCTCCCTGCTCCGGCGCTCCCTGCTCCCCTACTATTTTAAATCATCCTATAATTGATCCAAACCCCATTTTTTAACCCGGCGGCCAAGCTAAATGGCGACCCCCTAAAATATGTAAATGAAGATGATCGACGGTTTGCCCTCCATCTTCTCCATTATTAATAACCACACGATAACCGTTAGTTAACCCGGCTTCTTGGGCAACTTGTTTCACCTTCATTAAAAGATGTCCTAAGATACGATGATCCTCTTCTTGTGCTTCTTCTAGTTTAGGAATGGGTTTTTTAGGAATAACTAAAATATGGGTGGGTGCTTGAGGGTTAATATCAGTAAAAGCTAAGCATAAATCATCTTCATAGACGATATTGGCCGGAATTTCTCGCCGAATAATCTTACTAAAGATTGTATCAGTCATTGTTGAACTCAATCACTAACAATTTTATTATTCTAACATCGAGAGACTATAATAGATAATCAGATTGTGTAATCAGAAAATCAATTAATTATGAATCAAGGTAAAATTGTCGCGATTATCACTGGTGCTATTTCTATTTTTCTCGCTGTTGCTTATTTAATTGTTGTACAATTATTGGACTTTCGGGGGGAAATGATACCCGCACCAACCTTTGACATGATTTTCAATCTTTTTTAAATTATCAATAATTGTAACAGTTAACAGGCATTTCCTAGAAGTTATCAAACCTTTCTCGTTACACTAGATCATTATAGCTTCGCACCTATCGCTTTTTTGGCTAATTTGTTAATATGATTCCTTTGCAACTTACCCTGAAAAACTTTTTAAGTTATCGAGAAACTGTCCTTGATTTTCGGGGGTTACATACCGCTTGTATTTGTGGGGCAAACGGTGCCGGAAAATCATCTTTATTAGAAGCAATAACCTGGACAATTTGGGGGAAAAGTCGAACCGCTTCCGATGAAGATATTATTCATACGACGGCCGACTATGTTAGGGTTGATTTTGAGTTTATTTCTTATGAACAAAGTTATCGAATTATTCGTAGTCGTCAACGAGGGAAAAGTCCAACCTTAGAGTTTCAAGTTAATAGCGGAAATAACTTTATCTCTTTAAGTGGCAAAAGGATTAAAGATACTCAAGATATTATTATTGCTACATTGAAATTAGATTACGATACCTTTATTAATTCAGCTTATTTACGTCAAGGTAGGGCTGACGAATTTATGTTAAGAGGGGCTGCGGATAGAAAAAAAGTCTTAGCTGAATTATTAAAATTAGAGCAATATCAAATATTAGCCGATAAAGCCAAAGATTTATCTAAACAGTATAAAATACAATCTGAACAAATAAAAATAAACTTAGATAAAACTAGCCAGCAAATAGAAGAACAAAAAGATATTAAGGTTCAGGAAAAAACCATTAACCAAGAGATTAATAAATTACAAAAATCACAACAATTAGATAGAGAAAAATTACAAACAATCAAACAAAAAGATAGTCATCGTCAAGCTTGGTTAGAACAATTTACATGGCATCAAAATAAACAGCAAAGCTTAAACAAAGAAAGAAAACAATTAGAACAACAACAGTCTCAATTAATTCATAAAATTCAGGAATCAGAAAAACTAATTAGTCAAGAACAAGAGATTATTGAAAAATACGAAGAGTTACAACTGCTACAAAAACAAGAAGAAACCTTATCTCATCAATTCCAACTTTCTCAAGACATTCAACAGAAAAAACAAAAAATTGAACAAGAAATATTCAAAAAAAATAATCAATTACAATTACAAATTCGTCAACAACAAACTCGTTTAGAACAATTAGCAGAACAAGAAGAAGATTTACAAAAAATTATTAGTCAATCTGAAGACATTAAAGCTGCTGTCCAAAAATTAAACCATCATCGAGAACGGTTACAAGAATTAGATAACTTACAACATACAGTAACACCTTTATTGAAACAAAAGCAAATCTTAGAAACGGAATTAGAAAAAATAAAAGCTAATTTAGAAGCTAAATTAGAACAATTTGAAACCTTAGAAAGTCAGTATCATCAAGAGTTAGAAAAAATACCCGAAAGACGACAACTACTGATAGAATTAGATCATAAAATACAAGAAATTGATAATCAAAAAGTCTATCAAAAAAGAGTTAAAGAAAAATCACAAGAGAGAAAACTAACACAAGAAAAATTAATTGTTAATCAGCGTAATTATACCGAAAAATAGAAGAATTACAACAGAAGATAAACTTATTAAATAATCCAGAATCCACTTGTCCTTTATGTGAGCAAGACTTGGATGAAAACCGCCGTCATCATGTCATTGATAAGACCAATAAACAACAAGAAAAACTTCAACAACAGATTTGGTTTTTACAAGAAGAATTATCGGTTATTAAACGGGATATTAAATCATTAATTAGTGAGGATAAACAATTAGAAAATCAGCTAAAATCTTCAGGAAGTGTACAACAAGAATTTTCTCGGATAGAAGCGCAACTTGATCAAGCAGGGGAAGTTAAAATTAAGTTTAAAAAATTACTAAAAGAAAAAGAAAATATTAACAATTTAATTAATACAGAAACCTATGGAATGAATATACAAAATGACATTAAAATAATCAATAAAAGATTAGAAAAACTGAATTATGATGAACAAACCCACGCCTTAGCAAGGGGAGAAGTTGAACGGTTACGGTGGGCAGAAATAAAACAAGCAAGAATAGAAGATGCTATTCGTAATCAGAAAAAAATTGAACAACAAAAACCTGAAATAATCGCTAAACTTGAACAACTGGAAACAGAAAAAAATAACTTAGAAACGAATTCAGAATTAAAACAAGAAATTAATAAAATAGAAGAAGAATTAAACAATTTAAACTATGATCGATCCTATCATCAACGGATTTCTGATTATATTCGTAAATCTCAATCCTGTGTGGTTGATTATCAGAAATTACAAGGGGTAAAACAAGACTATCCTCAACTAAAAGAACAGTTAAAAACCATTGAAACTAAAATTAATAATAATCAAGAAGAACAAACAGATACAGAAAAATTTATACAACAGTTATCCAGTCAATTAGAAACCATTGAAGATCATAGTCAAGAAATTGAAACCTTAGAAACCCAACTAAAAACACAAAGAGAAAAATTAGATAATTTACTCGCCCAAAAAGGAAGAATAGAACAATCTTTATCTCAACTGGAAACCCTAAAACAAGACCAAGAAAACCAAGAAAAAGAATATAATCAAGTTCGTAAACAATATCGGGTTCATACAGAATTGAGCAAAGCTTTTAGTAAAAATGGAATTCAATTATTAATGATTGAAAATGTTTTACCGCAGTTAGAAACAGAAACGAATCACATTTTATCAAGATTAACAGGGAATCAATTTCATATTAGATTTGTAACACAAAAAGCAGGAAAAAGTGGCAGTTCTCGGAAAAAAAATGTTAAAATGATTGATACTTTAGATATTATTATTTCTGATGCCAAAGGAACCCGTGCTTATGAAACTTATTCAGGGGGTGAAGCATTTAGGATTAATTTTTCTGTTCGCTTAGCCTTAGCTAAATTATTAGCACAACGGGCAGGAACTACCTTACAAATGTTAATTATTGACGAAGGGTTTGGGACTCAAGATGCACAAGGATGTGAACGGTTAGTGGCAGCTATTAATGCCATTTCTTCTGAATTTTCTTGTATTTTAGCGGTTACCCATATGCCCCAATTTAAAGAAGCCTTTCAAAATCGGATTGAAGTCTATAAAACTAATCAAGGATCACAAATAAATTTAGTGAATTAGTGATAGTAATATATTAAAAAACTTATTGTGTTTTTGAGTTTGCCATAAATAAATTTACGAATTCCACCCTACACCCTATCTTTACCTTATTATAGCAGAGGGTTATGATTATCATACACAGTAAAAAATAATCAAAAATAAAATTAGTGAGTTAATTATGTTAAAATTTTTCAAAATCCTACTTTTAGGCATTACAATCATTTCATTTTCAACCCAGATGGCTTATGCTGATCAATGTTCCTATATAGACCAAGAACAAGGGTTAAAAGCAGCAAGTTTTCTGAAATTAAATCAATTAATTTATCTTTTTTGTGAACCCTGTGGCGAAACCACGCCCCAACCTGTTACAATTCAATCTATTTCTGTCGGAACTGTTGGTTATCAAGATTACTGGCAAGTGTCCATTAATAACCAAGGGGTTGATTTAGCCTATACTTATGTACCGTCTAGTGTCGGAGAAAAACCGATTAATTTAGCAGCTTTAGCAGGATGTCCGGCAGAGGATGTGAGTCCTTTTATTAATCCTTAAAAATACAAAATTATTAACTAATATTATTTATGAAACGTCGCAATTTTATTAAATACAGTGGGTTAGGGTTAGCCAGCTTAGGGGTGGCAGCTTGTAGTCAAGTTGATATCTTCAATCAACAAAAAACCGACGTGGACTTTGGCACCTTAGAAAAGCCTAACCTAATTCTCGGATACGTGGCGAATGGGGATGCAGCCCCCTTAATTATTGCTCAGGAAAAGGGTTTTTTTGAGCGTTATGGCTTGTCTGTCACCCTAAAACGTCTCGGAACCCCAGAAGAGGTCAAAACAGAGTTATTAGGGTGGACAATGGATGCAGGACAGCTTCCCTATGCTTTCCCCATGTTGGCACAATTAGGGGAAGAAGAAGCCCCATTAATCTCCTTAATGACATTAAATCTGAATGGTAGTGCGATTACTATCACCCAAAAAGCTTGGGACGCAGGAATACGGCCGTCGGTGGATTATTTCAATTTTACTGACTTTGAAGAGAATATGAGACGCTACTGGCGAAACCGTGAAACCCCTGTGAATTTGGCGGTAGATTCTCCCTTTTCTACCGATGCTTATTTAACTCGTTATTGGTTATCTGCTATCGGTTTAATGCCGACAACAGAAGTCGAATTAGTGGAGTTTCCGGCTTCTCAAATGATCTATAAATTACAAGCCGGGATGATAGATGGTTATAGCGCGTCTTCCCCTTGGAATCAACAAACAGTATTAGAAAAAGCGGGTTTTATTAGTTATATTAGTCGAGATATTTGGCAGGGCCATCCTAATAAAATTCTGGCAACAATGGACGGCTGGGCCAGAAAACATCCGAAGACAACCAGGGCCTTAATGGCAGCTTTAATTGAAGCTTGTCAATATTGCGATCGCTTGGATAATCAGACAGAAGTGGCTGCTATTTTAGGACAACCTAATTATTTAAATCTCGATACCAGTTTGATTGAATCGACCTTAATGGGTAACTATTCTTATAGTAGTGAAGGGTCTAAAAACTATCAGCGATTTACACCAGATTATACGGTGTTTCATCATCGAGATGTAGATTATTTAGGAGAAAATGATCACGCTAATTATCCTTGGCGTTCCCATGCCGTATGGATGTTAACCCAGATGATTCGTTGGCATGATTTAGAGATTTATGACTATCCGAAAGAAGCAGATGAATTATTAGATAAAATTTATCCCATTACTATTTATGAAGAAGTGGCCGAGGCGTTAAATATTCCCCTACCCAGTGATAGCATGAAAAAAGAAAGTAGTACCGCCTTTATTGACGGGCGATCGTTCGATCCTAGTAACCCGGTGGCTTATCTGAATCAATTTCCCATTCGCGCTAAAAGTCCTCAGATTTTTGGGTTTGTTTAGAGGTTAAACCCACTTCTCCCAGTTAGCTGAGTGTCAATCAGAATGTAGAATTTAGAATGTAGAATTTAGAATTACCTCCACCTCAAGTTGGAGGCTTGAAACAAGGAAAACTCTTCTTCTCTTGGTCGATTGGATATGGCGAGGAAACCTCGCCATCCCTCGACCGCTTTCATCCCCTTGAAATACGAGGCTTGGAACCCTTTTTTTCGGTTACCCCAAAATTTCATTAACAATTTTGATCAATTACTATAAAGAGAGAAGGTCATATACAACGATAAAAATCTGTGTAATGAAAACAATCCCCGCTTCTAAAACTCCTAAATTGATACAACAATTACAATGGATTTTTAACCCAACCCGGTATCTAAAAACGAATCATCGTCGCTATCGAGATATATTTAAAGTCAAAATGGTCGGTTTTGGGAATGATATTATTCTCACCAGTCATCCTGAGATCATGCAATATGTGTTGACTCATGATCGCAAGCAATTTATCTCTCCGAGTAAGTTAAATGGCATATTGCGGCCATTGATTGGTGATTCTTCGGTGTTGATGCTTGACGGCGATCGCCATCGTCAACGTCGTCAGTTAGTGATGCCATCGTTTCACGGGGAACGTCTCAAAGTTTATGGTGACTTGACGATTCGTATTACTGAAGAAGTGATGGAAAAAGTCCCCCACAATCAACCCTTTTTAGCTAGGGAGATCATGCAGGATATCTCCTTAAAAGTGATCACAGAAGCGGTATTTGGGGTCACGGAAGGGCAACGTTATGAAGAATTACAAGATCGATTAAAAAAAAATGCTTGATCTATTTAATTCTCCTGTCACCTCTGCCTTTTTATTCTTTCCCTTTTTGCAAAAAGATTGGGGTCGTTGGAGTCCTTGGGGCCATTTTCTTAGTCAACGTCAAGCGATCGATGAGTTGATCTATGCAGAAATTAGCGATCGCCGGGCTAACCCTGATCCGAACCGTACCGATATTTTATCCCTTCTTATGTCTGCAACGGATGAACAAGGGGAGGGAATGAGGGATCAAGAATTAAGAGATGAATTAATGACTCTCTTAACGGCCGGTCACGAAACCACGGCCTCAGCCATGGCCTGGGCTTTATACTGGATTCATCATACCCCTGAAGTCAAAGATAAGCTAATCGAGGAGTTAAACACCCTTTCCCCCCATGCAGGAGGGATGGATATTTTCCGTCTGCCCTACTTAACCGCCGTTTGTAACGAAACCCTGAGACTATCTCCTTCTGCCATGTTAACCTTTACGAGAGTGGCTCAAGAAAAGGTTGAGGTAGCCGGTTACACCTTTGAACCTGAGGATATGATTATGGGATGTATGTATTTAACCCATCTACGGGAAGATTTATATAGCAACCCTGAACAATTTAATCCTCAAAGATTTATTGATCGTCAATATACCCCTTACGAGTTTATACCCTTTGGTGGGGGGTCCCGGCGTTGCGTTGGGGAAGCTTTGGCACAATTTGAGATGAAATTAGTTATCGCCACAATTGTGTCACAGTATCACTTAAAATTAGCCGATACTCAACCCGAAACACAACAAAGACGGGGTGTAACCTTATCACCGGCTAGAGGGGTGAAAATGATGTTAGAAGGAAAACGCCAACCTCAACCCGTTCGAGAATTGCAATTATCAAAACAATAAAAATCTACTCCCATAATCCCTATCATGCCTAAGTTATTAAACCATTCCCTAACCAAATTGTTTATCTGTTTAGTAAGCCTTGGTTTAGTGTTTGAATTAGTTTCTCATGTTGTTGTTGAGGGACTTTGGTTTCAAGAAGTAGGTTATTTAGAGATTTTTCTCAAACAATTATTATGGCAGTTGGGGTTATGGGGGACAATTAGCGGCTTTTCCTTATGGTTTTTATGGGGGAATTTACGCCGCGCTCAACGTCATCAATGGCATTTTATTCCTCAAGTTCCTACCCAGGATAAAACAAGACGGAGACAAGGAAAAAAAAGAAATCCTCAATTAACACCGGAGTCTCGTTCGTTTGGCCTGTTATGGTTACTTTTTATCGTTATTAGTTTAGGAGGATTAATGGGCTTAATGCTCCTTTATTACATTGACGTAGGTTATAATGTTTGGACCCCAGACTTTACCTTACCTAATATTACCCCTAATCTCCCCAATCCTTTCTTTTTTACATCCGTTCCTCAACTCTTATCTCAACTCAGAGATCAGTTATGGAAAGGGGCAATTGTAGTCACGATTGTTACCCTTATTTTTCTTCAAGGTCAGTTTTTCTTAAGAATAACCTCCTTAGTCTTTAGTTTGATCTTTGGTCTGGTTTTGTCAGGAAACTGGACAAGAATTTTAGAATATTTGAATCCCACAACCTTTGGAGAAGTCGACCCTCAATTTGGGCGAGATATTAGTTTTTATATTTTCAGTTTTTCGTTTTGGAAATTAGTCAATTTTTGGTTAGGGGGATTATTTTTATTAGGATTAATTATTGTCACTTTGACTTATGTCTTATCAGCTAATACCTTATCTCAAGGTAAGTTTCCTGGCTTTTCTCGCTATCAACTCCGTCATATCTATATTTTAGGCGGTTTTCTGATGTCCATTGTCGGACTCTATCATTTGTTAGCCAGATATCAGTTATTATACTCCACTGAGGGGGTTGTCTTTGGAGCCAGTTATACAGATATCCATTTTTTGCTGCCTATCTACACCCTTGCAGCTATTATATCCATGATCATTGCATTATGGTTATTAATTAAGGGAATGACAGGATGGGGACGCTATGCACAAATGCGCTCATTAAAACGGTCTATTCTTTATAATCTTCCTTTTTCTCCTATTCCGTTTATCATCTATTTGAGTATTTTATTGATCTCGTTTTTTGGTCAAAAAGCAGTCCAAAGTTTAATTGTAGAACCCAATGAATTAGACAGAGAAAGACCTTATATTGAACGTAATATTGCCTTAACTCGTCGTGCTTTTGATTTAGACAAAATTGAAGTTGAAACCCTAAATGCAACGGGAAATTTAACAGCAGAATCCTTAGATGAAAATCGTCTAACTATTAATAATATTCGGCTTTGGGATTCTCGTCCCCTTTTACAAACGAATCGTCAATTACAACAATTACGACTCTATTATCAGTTTAATGATGCTGATATGGATCGCTACACAATCCCCCTTGAAGATAAAGAAAATTTACCAGAAATTGCTAAGCAACAGGTATTAATTGCTGCCAGGGAATTAGACTATAATGAAGTACCTGAACAAGCCAAAACTTGGGTGAATCAACATCTGGTTTATACTCATGGTTATGGCTTTACTTTATCCCCCGTGAATCAGGTTGCTCAAGGGGGTTTACCTTTCTATTTTGTTGAAAATATTGGCACAGCAAATAACACAGGGGACCTACAAACCTCTAGTCCTTTAATTCGAGATAGTATCCCTATTGATAACCCTAGAATTTACTTCGGAGAGTCAACTAATACTTATATTATGACCAATACGGAAGTGAAAGAATTAGACTATCCTAGTGGTCAAGATAATGTTTATAATACTTACGATGGAAGAGGAGGGATTGAAATCAAAAATTGGGGACAACGGTTATTATTTTCTGCCTATTTAAAAGATTGGCAAATGATATTTACTCGAAATTTTACCCCCAATACTCGATTAATCTTTCGTCGTAATATTAATCGTCGGATTAGAATGATTGCGCCTTTTTTAAGGTTTGATCGTGATCCCTATCTCGTAACAGCTAGGGTTAAAAATGATGAAAATAAGCCAGAAGAAACTACCTTATATTGGATAATTGATGCTTATACTACCAGCGATCGCTATCCCTATTCAGAACCTGGCGATCGCCCCTTTAATTATATTCGTAATTCGGTCAAAATTGTTATCGATGCTTACAACGGTGATGTTAATTTCTACGTGATTGATGACAGTGATCCCTTAATTCAAACTTGGGACAAAATCTTTCCCACTCTATTTAAACCTTTCTCCGAAATGCCTATTTTTCTTAAGGCCCATATTCGTTATCCTAGGGATTTATATAATACTCAATCTGAACGTTTATTGAATTATCATATGACTGATCCTCAAGTGTTTTATAATCGAGAGGATCAATGGCGTATTCCTCAAGAAATTTATGGGGAAAATCGACAACCTATTGAACCCTATTACTTATTAATGAAGCTAACCAGTGATGCCCAAGAATTTATGTTATTTAGTGTTTATACACCTACCAGTCGTAATAACTTAATTGCTGGTTTATTTGCCCGTTCTGATGGTGATAATTATGGTAGGATGCTATTATTTGAATTGCCAAAACAAAGGATTATTTATGGGCCTGAGCAAATTGAAGCATTAATTAATCAAGATCCTGTCATTTCTCAACAAATTTCCCTGTGGAATCGTCAAGGATCACGAGTGATTCAAGGTAACTTATTAGTCATTCCCTTTTTCCAAGAACAATCTTTACTTTATGTTGAACCCTTATATTTAGAAGCTGAAGAAAATAGCTTACCCACCTTAGCAAGAGTGATTGTAGTGTATGAAAATCAAATTGTTATGTCAGAAACCCTAGATCAAGCTTTAACTTCTATTTTTGAACCGGAAAATGTTAATCCTTCTACCATTATTCGAGAAGTGGATCAACAAGAAGAAATTATTGTCCCTGAAAATTAGATTATCTAGAATAAATAGTTAATATTAGTGTCATGAAGAGGAAAACCATTGGTTAACAATAATGATGTCAGAAAGATTCTAGCCTTCTGGTTCGGGAAACCGGAAGATAAAGACTATGGAAAACCTCGAAAATTTTGGTTTAAGAAAGATGATTTAATTGATCAACAGATACGATCGCAGTTTTTGCCGATTTATGAACAAGCAGTTAGAGGAGATTTAGATTACTGGAAAAATACCCCATTGAGTTGTTTAGCCTTAATTCTTGTTTTTGATCAATTTCCTCGGAATATGTTCCGTAACTCTCCCCAATCATTCGCTACCGATAATAACGCCTTGAAACTTGCTCAATATGCAGTATCTCAGCAATTTGATCGTCAATTATTACTTGTACAACGATGGTTTATTTATTTACCTTTTGAACATAGTGAAAACTTAACCCATCAACAGCAAGCGATCGCTTTATTTTCAACCCTCAAAGATGATCCTGATAGTCAAAGTGCCATAAACTTTGCGACTCGTCATTATCAAGTGATTAAACAATTTGGGCGTTTTCCTCACCGCAATAAAATTTTAGGACGTATTAGTACACCAGAAGAAATTGAATTTTTAAATAAGCCTGGATCATCTTTTTAGTTTTCACGCGGAAAGTCCTGTAGGGTGGGCAATGCCCACCTTACAGTAACGTCTGTTTATCAAATATATTAGCGATAAGTACAAAGGACTACCTTTTGCAGAAATTACTGTGCCAGAAGGGGCTTCTTTTCAGGATATGATTGCCTTCAAGGGAAAAGATCATATTGGCGATCTCATTAACAAACGGATTCTTGCACCCTTAGCTGAAGCTAACCATTTATCCAATATGCCAGACTTTAACGATGCAACAAAGTTGGGCAGTGGCAAAGAAATGGTCGATCGTCTAACGGATTTAATCGCTATTTTTGAGAATCCTGCTCTCGATTTCTCGAAAAATCGAGCCGATGGCGATGATATTCTCGGCGATGCTTATGAATACTTAATGCGAAATTTTTCCACGGAAAGTGGTAAAAGTAAAGGACAATTTTATACCCCCGCAGAAGTCAGTCGGGTTATTGCTCAAATTTTGGGCATTCGTGAAGCAGAAACGTCTCCCACCACTACCGTATACGATCCTACCTGTGGATCGGGTTCTCTGTTGCTAAAAGTAGCCGATGAGGCCAACACTAAAGTGTCTCTTTATGGTCAAGAAAAAGACGGGACAACTTCAGGATTAGCTCGTATGAATATGATTTTACCTAAAATGTCGCCAGAATGCCCCCGTCATATTTTTCGACAAGACACTCATCAAAATTGACGGTGGGATGAATGGCGACCAATAAAATAAACTGCGAAAGCAACGATTTAATTCTAGCATTTCTGGGTAAATTATGTTAAACTAAGAGGTCGAGGATTGATGAATGTTAGTAGTAGAAGCTAAGTTAAAAAACGGAACGCCTGAACAATATAAGCGTCTTGATGAATCTATTAGGACAGCGCAATTTGTTAGAAATTTGTGTGTTCGTTATTGGATGGACAATAAGGGGACGACCCGTAATGATCTCCAAAAGCTTTGTTCTCAACTAGCCAAAAATCAAGAAACACCTTGGGTAACAAAATTAAACTCTCAAGCCCGTCAATCTTCTGCTGATAGAGCCTGGCAATCAATTAATAGGTTTTATCAAAATTGTCGTGCTAAGATACCTGGAAAGAAAGGCTTTCCTAAATTTAAAAAGCATAGTCGTTCTGTTGAGTATAAGGTAACAGGCTACAAATTATCTGATGATAGACGTAAAATTAAATTCACCGATGGTTTTAAAGCAGGGGAATTTGATTTGTGGTGTAGTCAAAGAACCTTGGTTTATTATTCAGAACAACAGATTAGACGGGTGAGGATTGTTAGACGTTGTGATGGTTATTATTGCCAGTTTCTCATTGATGTAGAACGCCAAGAACATCATGAACCGACGGGACAAGTAACAGGAATTGACTTGGGGTTAAAAGAGTTTTACACCGATGCACAAGGCAATACTGTTAATAATCCCCGTTATTTAAGAAAGTCAGAAAAGCGTCTAAAAAAAGCACAACGTCGCTTATCAAAACGCTTTCGTAAAGGTAAAAAACAATCTAACAACTATCATAAGCAACGGGTAAAAGTAGCCAAGCTTCACCTTAAAGTATCAAGACAACGTAAAGACAAAGCAATTAAAGATGCTTTGGCGTTAGTCCAATCTAATGATTTGGTAGTCTATGAGGCTTTAAAAGTAAGAAACTTGGTAAAAAACCGTAAGCTTGCTAAGTCGATTAGTGACGCTTCTTGGTATCAATTCACGCAATGGTTGAATAAACTAGCCAAGATTTATCGCATTGTTTGTGTTGCTGTTCCTCCCCATTTCACAACTCAAGACTGTTCAGTTTGTGGTACAAGAGTTCAGAAATCATTAAGTACCAGAACTCATCAATGTCTTAACTGTAAAACAGTCTTAGATAGGGATCACAATGCAGCAATAAATATTCTTAAAAAAGGGTTGAAATATTTGGGAGAACATCTCAACGGTACGGTAGGGCATACCGAAACCGGAGCCAGTGCGGTCTTGGGGTCTCCCCAAGTAGAGCAACTGGCGTACCCAAACGCCTTGGGAGAGTCCGGCCGCTGGGTTCTTAATGGCAACATTGAGAATCTAAGCCGTCTCGTTGAGCAAGGAATTTCTGGTAGTGATACGGAGAGAATCCCCCACTATAATCTGTGATTTAGTGGGGGAGTATGTCAAACCAACATCCTGATGCAGAGATTCAACAAGGCAATACTTTGACGAATCCTTTGTTTATGATGGGAGATACCCTGAAAATTTTTGATTATGTGGTGGCTAATCCTCCTTTTAGTGATAAGCGTTGGAGTACAGGGTTAGATCCCACAAAAGACGATTATCAACGGTTTGAGGGGTTTGGTATTCCCCCAGGAAAACAGGGAGATTATGCCTATTTATTGCACATTCTGCGATCGCTTAAAAGTACAGGTAAGGGAGCTTGTATTTTGCCTCACGGGGTACTGTTTCGGGGGAATGCAGAGGCGGAAATTCGGCGTAATTTAATCAAGAGGGGTTATATTAAAGCAATTATTGGCTTACCGCCTAATTTGTTCTATGGAACGGGTATTCCTGCCTGTATTGTGGTGTTAGATAAGGCAGAAGCTGCCAAGCGTCAAGGGATTTTTATGATTGATGGCAGTGGGGAATTTATCAAAGATGGTAATAAAAACCGTTTACGGGATAGGGATATCCATAAAATTGTTGATGTTTTTAAGAAACAGTTAGAAGTTCCTAAATATTCCCGTTTTGTTAGTTTAGAAGAGATTGAAAAAAATGATTTTAATCTCAATATTCCTCGTTATATTGATTCTCAGCCATCGGAGGATAGTCAAGATATCGAAGGACATTTACAGGGGGGAATTCCTGATAAAAATATTGCAGATTTAGCTAAGTATTGGGAAATTTGTCCGAGTTTAAAGTCTGAACTTTTTGGGCCTTGTCGTCCTAATTATTCTGCTTTGAGGGTTGTTTATTCGGACCTAAAACAAACCATCAATGATCATCCAGAATTTAAGGCATTTATGACAGAAATGAAAGCTTTATTTATTCAGTGGCAAGAAGAATGGGAAGATAAACTGAAAGGGTTAGAAAAAGAAGGATTTAAACCTAAAAGTTTAATCTGGCAGTTAGGAGAAAGTTTATTGAGTTTTTATACAGATAAACCTTTGATTGATAAGTATGGAGTTTATCAATATTTACGAGATTATTGGCTAGATACTATGCAAGATGATTGTTATTGGATTGCGGAACAAGGTTGGCAGGCGCAAACAACTAGAATTATTGAAAAGAATAAGAGGGGTAAAGAAATTGATAAGGGTTGGACTTGTGATCTTATTCCTAAGTTTTTAATCATGAATCGTTATTTTTTTGATGAACAGGAGAAAGTGACTCAATTGGAGACAGATTTAGAAACTTTAACAACACAAAAAACAGAATTAGAAGAAGAAAATGGAGGGGATGAAGGGGCTTTTTCTGAGTTAGAAAAGGTCAATAAAGCCACTGTTTCGGCCAGGATAAAGGAGTTGAAACAGTGGACAATTGAGCAGGGTAATTTAACCATTAATGATGATAATAATGAGGAATTATTGATATTAGAACAGTGGTTAAAACTCTATAATCAAGAGACACGACTCAAGAAGAAAATTAAAGAAGCAGAGAACAAACTCGATTTATTAGCTTATGAAAAATATCCCCAATTAACAGAAGATGAGATTAAAACCTTAGTTGTTAATGATAAATGGATGAATACCCTAGCAGCCGCTATTGAAGGGGAAATGGAACGTATTAGTCAAGGGTTAACTCAACGGGTTAAAGAGTTAGGAGAAAGATATGAGAAACCATTACCCTTATTAATGAATCGAGTGGATGAGTTAACGGCAAAAGTTGAGGGACATTTGCAAACAATGGGGTTTAATTTATGAATTGATAATAAGTAGGGTGGGCATTGCCCACCTTACAATTTAATTATTAGGTATAATCTAACTATCAAGGTCATTTGTTTAAAAGAATTAAGTCTTATGCGTCAAATTTCGTTGTCAGAAGCACAAGAAAACTTGCCTAGTATCATGAATACAGCACAACAAGAACCCGTTATTGTTAAAAAACAGGATCAAGATTATGTAGTAATTATCTCAATAAAAGATTATGAAATGTTAGTCAAAATGAAAAATATACGCTTAAAGCAACTTGCACAAGAAATGGGTGCAGAAGCTGAAAAAAATGGCCTAACTCCAGAGATTTTAGAAGATATTCTTAACAGTGAGTCTTAATCGCTATGTTTTGGATACTAATGTTTTAGTTAGCGCGATACTATTGCCTAACTCTACCGCTTATCAAGCTTATCAAAAAGCTCTTGATACAGGGATTTTATTAGTTTCATCTCAGACTTTTTCGGAATACGAGAATGTTATTTTACGTCCTAAGTTTGAGCGTTATATTTCTTTAGTACGTCGTCAAACTTTTGTAGATGAACTGAGGGAAACAGTACAATATATTGAGATTACTGAGTTTATTACAGATTGTCGAGATATGAAAGACAATATCTATCTTGATGTAGCAATAAACGGTATAGCAGATGTCTTAATTACAGGGGATCAAGATTTGTTAATTCTCCATCCTTATCGGGGAAAACTTCCTATTCTTAAACCATCTGACTTTATAAAATTTATTGGATAAAAATTAAGGACTAACCTATGCAAATTGTTATTAATGTACCTGATAATTTACCAACTGAAAGAGTTAACCAAGTTGTTAGGGAATTAGAAGAAAAGTTACAAGCAGAAGCTGATTTAATTCCGACTCAAGCTAAACCACACAGACGAGTTTATGCTCATCTTATTGCTGTCGATAATCTTGATTTACCTTCGAGAGATGAGTTATATAATAGATAATAAGTATAAGTTAGAGGATATTAAACCATGCGATTAATTATTGAAGTAAATAATGATGAGGAACTAAAAAAAGCACAGTCTTTAATTGCTGCTGTGTCTCTATCTACTGTTGATATTGAAGTGTCAAAACGAGATAAAATTCAAAAGTTATTAAATTGGTGTGAGCAAAATCAATTTAGTTTAGATGGAAATGTTATTCTTTCTAGAGAAGAAAGAAATACCAGATAATATTTTAGTTAATTACTGAAGATTTACAACATAATCAAATTATTACCTATCAATCTCGTCAACTCAAAATCATTAATCCGTTTACCAATAGTTAACCCCAAAAACAAATTATGACCCCTCAATCTTTAACGCCTCATTCTCCTATTCCTCCTGGTTTTAAACAGTCTGAAGTGGGGTTAATTCCTGATGATTGGGAGGTTAAAAGAATTAAAAATATAGCCCCATTACAACGTGGTTTTGACTTACCGACATCTAAATTAAAAAGAGGTGATTACCCTGTTGTATATTCCAATGGGATAACAAATTATCATAATACTTTTATGGTTTCTGCTCCTGGTGTTGTAACTGGACGTTCTGGTACAATTGGTAATGTTCATTATGTAACCCAAAATTATTGGCCTCATAATACTGCTCTATGGGTAACTAATTTTTATAATAATCATCCTAAATATATTTATTATTTATACAAGCACATTAACTTAGAACGTTTTTGTAGTGGTTCTGGTGTTCCCACATTAAATAGAAATGATGTACATGATTTATTAATTGCTGTACCACCCACCAAAACCGAACAAGAAAAAATTGCCGCCGCATTATCTGATATTGACGAACTCATCGAATCTTTAGAGGAATTAATCACTAAGAAACGTCAGATTAAACAGGGTACAATGCAGGAGTTATTAACAGGGAAAAGACGACTTAAGGGGTTTGAAATTAAACAAGGTTACAAGCAAACTGAAATCGGTTTGATTCCTGAAGATTGGGAGGTTAAAAGATTGGGGGATATTGCTGACAAAAATAAAAATTATAGTTTTACAGGTGGTCCCTTTGGTTCTAATTTAAAATCTTCTGATTATACTTCAAATGGGATAAGAATTATTCAGCTTCAAAATATAGGAGATGGAGAATTTAAAAATGAGTATGAATTATTTACTTCATATAGTAAAGCTGATGAACTTTTAACTTGTAATATATATCCTGGTGATATCATTCTTTCAAAAATGGGTGATCCCGTTGCTAGAGCTTGTATTGTTCCTAATTTCAATAAACGATATTTAATGTGTTCTGATGGTATTCGTTTAGCTGTAGATAATAAATATTTTAATACTTATTTTATTTATACGGTTATCAACTCATCTATTTTTAGAAATAAAGCAGAGAATGCAAGTACAGGTTCAACAAGAAAACGTATTGGTTTAACAGAATTACGTCATTTAGAATTGCCATGTCCACTCCTAGAAGAACAAAAAGCGATCGCCGAAATATTAACAGATATGGATGAAGAGATTCAAGGGTTAGAAGAAAGATTAAAGAAGACGAGACAAATAAAACAGGGAATGATGCAGGAATTATTAACGGGGAGGATTCGATTAATTTAAACATTATCAATACGATGAAATTATCGACTAAATTAGTTTACTAAGGAACAAAAAAATGAACAACTCATCTAAAACTATATTTAACTTATCATTAAACCCAGAAATCAAACAACAATTACAAACAGTCGCTAAACTCACTCATAAAACTGAACAAGAACTAATTTTAGAAGCTTTAGAAAAACATCTTAAAGAACTTAGTAAACCCCAAAATTGTTACGATCTTGCTATTCAATTAGGTGTGATTGGAGTCGCCGAAGAATTACCCCCAGATTTAAGCACAAATTCCGATTATTTACAAGGATTTGGTCAATTATGAGTCAAAATATTCTTGTCGATACAAGTCCACTGGTAGCCATACTATAGATAGAAAAGATTTTACAATTTATAGAATTAAAGGAAATCAAGCATTACAGATTATTCCTTAACTAAAATATAATGAATCTAAATAATGAATAATTACTGAACAAATTATGAAAGTATCCAAACCCGAAAGAGTCAGCCAAAAGCGAATTATTAAACTGTTCTGCGAAGAACTCAATTATACTTATTTAGGTAACTGGCAAGATCGTCAAAACAATAGCAATATAGAAGAAGAATATCTAACTACTTACCTCAAAGAAGTGGGTTATACCGACTCTCAAATTACCAAAGCACTTTACACCCTTAGCCGCGAAGCGAATAACCTTAACCGTAGTCTTTATGATAATAATAAAGCAGTTTATAGTCTTCTCCGTTATGGTATTCAAGTTAAAACTGACCTTAGCAAAAATACAGAAACCATTAAACTAATTAACTGGAAACAATGGGATAAAAATAACTTTTATATTGCCGAAGAAGTAACCCTAAAAGGCAACCGTGAACGTCGGCCGGATCTCGTTTTATATATTAATGGTATCGCCATCGGAGTCATTGAACTTAAAAATAGTCGTGTTTCTTTAGGAAATGGCATACGTCAAAATATTTCTAATCAAAATAAAGAATTTAATCAATGGTTTTTTAGTACAATACAAATTATTTTTGCAGGAAATGACTCCGAAGGGCTAAAATATGGCACAATAGGCACACCAGAAAAATATTACCTTAATTGGAAAGAAGATATTGAAGATAATAGTCGCCTCAAAATTGATAAATATTTGCTTAAAATTTGTAACAAAAAACGTTTAATTGAACTGATTTATGATTTTGTTCTCTTTGATGGGGGACAAAAAAAATTACCCCGTGTTCATCAATATTTTGGCGTTAAATTAGCCCAAGAAAAGATAAAAGAAAAAAAAGGCGGCATTATTTGGCATACTCAAGGAAGTGGGAAAAGTATTGTTATGGTACTTTTAGCTAAATGGATTCTAGAAAATAATCCTCATGCTAGAGTTGCCGTAATTACCGACAGAGATGAATTAGATAAACAAATAGAAAGGATTTTTAAAGATGCAGGAGAAAAGATTCACCGTAGCAGTAGCGGTAGGGATTTAATCGCTCAATTGAGTCAAGCAACCCCTCGCTTACTTTGTTCCCTTGTGCATAAATTTGGCAAGAAAAATGTTAATAATTTTGAGCAATTTATTAAAGATTTAAAAGCAACCCCTAGCCCTGCTTTTGGGGAAATATTCGTTTTTGTTGATGAATGTCACCGGACCCAAAGCGGAAAACTTCACCGCACCATGAAAGCTATTTTACCGGATGCTGTCTTTATTGGATTTACTGGCACACCTTTACTGAAAAAAGATAAACAAACCAGTCAAGAAGTTTTTGGTAACTATATTCACACCTACAAATTTGATGAAGCTGTAAGGGATAAAGTGGTGTTAGATTTAGTATATGAAGCCAGAGATGTGGATCAAAATTTAGGTTCTCAAACAAAAATTGATCAATGGTTTGATGTCAAAACTAAAGGACTTAATGACTGGCAAAAAGCCCGACTTCGCCAAAAATGGGGAACCCTGCAGCAAGTTCTCAGTTCAAAATCTCGCATGAATCGCATTGTACAAGATATTGTTTTCGACTTTAATGTAAAACCTCGCCTCAGTGATGAAAAAGGAACCGCTATGTTAGTCGCTTCTAGTATCTACGAAGCTTGTGCATATTATCAACTCTTCCAACAAACTGAATTAAAAAGCAAATGTGCCATTATTACCTCTTATAATCCTCAATCTAAAGATATTACTACCGAAGATACAGGGGCAAATACTCAAACCGATAAAGAATTTATTTTTAACACCTATAGCGAACTGCTGCAAAATATCACCCCACAGTCAAAGATGACAAAAACCGAAACCTACGAAGAAAAAGCTAAAAAACGGTTTATAGAACAACCAGCTAATATGAAACTGCTCATCGTAGTTGAGAAATTACTCACCGGATTTGATGCCCCTAGTTGCACCTATCTCTACATCGACAAAAAAATGCAAGATCATGGATTATTTCAGGCCATTTGTCGCACCAACCGCCTCGATGGAGAAGATAAAACCTTCGGTTATATTGTCGGTTATAAAGACTTATTTGAAAAAGTCGGAGCAGCCATAGGGGTTTATACCTCTGACTTAGATGACAACGATGACGATGATAGTGACCCTCAAATTTTACTGCAAGATCGCCTTACCAGAGGACGAGAACGGTTAGATAATGCTCTAGAAGCCATTATATTGCTCTGTGAACCCGTCGAACCCCCAAAAAGTGAACAGGACTATATTCACTATTTTTGTGGCAATACTGAAATTAAGAGCGACTTAACGGAACGAGAACCCCAACGAACCGCCTTATATCGGACGACTGTCGCTTTAATTCGTGCCTATAGCAATATTGCAGACTCCTTAGAAGAAGCCGGTTATACCCCTCAAGACATCCAACGAATTAAACGAGAAATCAAAAACTATAGTGACATCCGAGAGATTATTCGCCTCGCCAGTGGTGAAACCTTGGATCTCAAAGCCTATGAAGCCGATATGCGCCATCTCATCGACACCTACATCGAAGCCTCCGAACCCCGCAAAATCTCAGAATTTGATCATCTTCCCCTAGTGGAACTGATCACTAAAATCGGCATTCATCAAGCGATAAATAGCCTTCCGAATGGAATTAAGAAAAATCAAACCACTGTCGCAGAAACCATTGAAAATAATGTCCGTCGCCAAATTATTCAAGCCAATCTTTATGATCCTGCTTATTATGGCAAAATGTCCACTCTTTTAGATGAACTTATTGAACAGCGCAAACATCAAGCGATCGCCTACGAAGAACTCTTAAAACATTATGCACAATTAGCCCAAAAAATTAAACAAGGAAAAGAAGACGACACCCCCGCGGCGTTGGATACCCCTGGAAAATTAGCGATATATAATAATCTTGAGCAAAATCTCAACCTCGCCCTTAAAATTGATGCAACGGTTAAAACAGTTAGAGCAGACGACTGGCGAGGCAATACAGCCAAAGAAAACACCATTAAAGGAGCTTTATTTGCCCTTTTAAATCAAGATATTGCTGAGGTTGAGCGTATTTTTCTCATCATTCAAGAGCAGCCCGAATACTAATACTAGATCCATTTTAGATAGTATAGTATCAAGCTTTGGAGCAGGGAGCGCCGGAGCAGGGAGAAAGAAAGAAAAAAGGTTACTCTACTAAAATAAAACCAATGTACGAAATTATTAGCCTTGGTGACACTAACATCAATGTTGTCAGAAAACCCATCAAAAATATTTACTTAACTGTTCAACCTCCTAACGGAGAAATTCGTATTTCTGCACCCCCTGAAATAACATCAGAAAAAATCCGACTGTTTGCCCTTTCTAAACTGAGTTGGATCAAAAAACAACAGCAAAAAATTCAAACACAAGAAAGAGAGATTACTAAAGAATATATTAACCGTGAAAGTCATTATCTTTGGGGAGAAAGATATCTATTGAAAGTGATTGAAGAAAATCATCCCCCTCAAATTTTCCTCGAACATAAAACCCTCTTACTTCAAGTACGACCTGGCACAACCCTAGATAAAAAAGAAGCTATTATTTATCAATGGTATCGAAAACAAATTAAACAAGCCATACCCCCATTAATTGCCAAATGGGAGACATTAATGAATGTAAAAGTTAATCAATTTTTTGTACAAAGGATGAAAACAAAATGGGGCAGTTGTAACCCAAAAGCTAGGAATATTCGCCTAAACTCAGAATTAGCTAAAAAACCACGAGAATGTTTAGAGTACGTCGTTGTTCATGAAATGACTCATTTACTTGAACCGAGTCATAATCAAAGATTTATGTCACTGATGAATTCTTTTATCCCTCAATGGCGACATCATCAGCAACTTCTTAATAGTCTTCCAATTAACTATAACAATTAGACTTATTTGCATTCATAAACATTTGACTAAAAAAATAGGCGAATCTAATTAACTCGCCTACTTTAAAACTTAATTATTGATGACTCAAACAACTAAATAGCGATACTCTGGGGAATATGAGAAGGCTGTAAATAAACGTAAGGCGTTTTACCTTGTTGTTTCAGGTTATTGTTACGTTCTTTCAACTTAGATTCAATCCCTCTCAACTCTTTTTTAAAGTCCTTAAAAGCCTGTTTATCCCCCTCTTGTTTGAAGGGGTTAGGTAAGGTTAAAAGACTCTTGCTAGTAATGGGAGGAAGAATGGTTAAGACTTTAACTAAAACAATTTGTTTAATGGTTTGTGTTCGTCCGGGTAACCATTTTAAAAGTATTTTTTCTCGTTCTTCTTCACTCTCAACAGTATAAAGAGAAGAGAAGGGTTCATACAACGCAAATGGCATATTTGCTACCCATGCACCATAATCATACTGTCCGAAATTAACCGCAGCGTGTTGCGTGGTTGCTAAGAAAATCATTGTTGTGACAATCTCAATTAAATCGTCAACATTATTGAGTTTTCCAGTGAGTTGAGACGCTTTTTCTGGGGGAAGTAATCCTTTAATCGTTCCTGCGTCGGGGGAAATTAATTCATTTTTCCAAGCTTGTAATTGGTCGTCATTTTCAACCCCTTGATTATCTTTGTAGTGATTTTTAATGACATCACTAACATACTTTTTCGTCGCATTCCACATCAACAGCGCATCATCTTTATAGTAGTAGTTAGGTAAGTCTTGAACCTCACGGGATTCTAAACTATAGGGTAAGGCTTTTTTGTAGAATTCCCAAGGTTTACCTTGATAGTTAGTCACTAACCCTTTACCCCAATAAGCTCGACTTAATAATTCATTGGAGCTAGTGTAACCTAAAGCCCCCGTAGCATCAAAAAAGCCACCTCTTCCTAAGAAAACAGAACGCGCCATATAATTAATAGCTAAGGTGTCAAAAAAGTGGGGTTTCAGCAGTTGATAAAGAATGTGATCGGGGGTTAAAGTTCGATAGGTACTAACGGTACAAACTTCAATAACTAAATGAGTATCCAGTAAATGAGCAATAATCCCTTGATAGGCAATATCAGTGGCAGAAACAGCTAACTTAGCAGCTTTCCATTCCGCTTTAGAAGATTTAGGAGTGAAAATTTCTGGAATTTCAGGGTGAGCATTGGGATCATGTTTCTGCTTAATTTTGATAGCAACGGGTAGTAACTCTTCTTTCTCATTGAGATAAAATAAACACAAAGGAGAGCAGGTATAACGCCCTAATTGATCTTCTCGCGCAGAATCAATAATGTCGTCAAAAATTTCGTAATCAACTAGATAGAGTTTATCCTGATCGAACGCTGTTTTAACAGAAAAATTATCACCTAAATAGGGTTTAAGATGGTCTTCTGTTACAGGAAATTTACTACCAACTCCGATATCTTCTTGTTTACATTTTCTCATCAAAACAGGGTTAAGACCTTGTAAAAATTGCCGACCAAATTGTATATCTTCTTCCCACTTATCGGCGATTAAAGGTTTAGGTAAAAGGGTAAAAGGTCTGAAAAAACCAGTTAAATCTTTTAACTTTTCCCAGTAATCGGTAGGTGCTAACGATGCAATTAATCCAAAATCAGCAACCCCTTTAAATTCAATTCCATGTTTAGCAAAATAACCAAAAATATGAGAAATTTGCGCTAATAATAAACTTAAGACAGAAATTAGAGCCGTAAAATCAAAAAAGAAGATTTTAAAAGGACTAAATCCTTCTCCTTTCGGAAGTCCAATGACGTAAGGTGGTGCGCCAGGATAACGCACTTTTGGATCAACCCATTGAAAGGTATCTTTAGGGTTACTGGTCATAGTTTTAATTACTCCTTTTAATTGCAATTACAATTCATCTACAGTCTGAATACCTGATTTTCCGTAATGACTCGTTATTAACTGCCCCGACTTTAGAAATTGACTGAAAATATCTGCCTTAGATTCAATAAATCTCTGCAAAGATAGAAAAGTTTTATAATTATTAATCAAAGGACAAATATTAAGTAAGATTAGGGAACGATAAAAGATGTCTTCTCCTTATCAGCTTGGACATCATTAACCCAAGAATGCCATAAAGTGATGTGATAACTAGCATAACGACATAACTTTTTAAGATTGTTGCTCTGATAAGTACCTGGACAAAAATAAACGTTACAAGTTGAGATGAGGGAGAAGACAGGAGGCAGGGCAATACTACGCAGGTTTTGCTCAAAACCCTGGTTGAAACTGCAAGGGAGACGAGCGACCCCGGTCGGGTTCCCCGACAAGCGTGAACGCGCGAGGAGAAGGGAGCTTTCTTGCGGGGGAGAAAACCGAAAATCCATCTCCGAAGCTCCTTACTCCCTGCTCCTCTGCTTACTTTAAAGAAAAGTCAAAATCCAAAACCTAGGCAGTATTGGGAGGCAGGGGGCAGGAGTAGGGTTAAAGCTTGGTTTACAAATGTTTATACTCATATCTTGCACCTTCGATTAAACCCCCCACACCCCCCACACCCCCCTTTATAAGGGGGGCAGGGGGGGTAGGGGCAGGGGGGTAGGGAATAGGGAATGGGCAATGGTATTTATTTTTGACTGTAACTGATTGAGAATTGATTCTCTCTAGTTTATTATTTGGTTTTTATGTACTGGTGCAAGATGTCAGTATACAGTTTACTTTGCATCATATAAATGCTCTAGGGGTCAAAAACTTTTGACCCCTAGGAAAATGTCTTGAAAAACTTTGAAGTTTTAGATCACAATTCAATGTGGAAGTTAAATGTTGATTAGGGCGCGAATATTACCAATATCGTAGTTCAAATCAGCAAACTGATCCTTGTAACCTGATAATGTGATTCTGAACTCTTCAGGAATATCGTCATCCTCATTTTTGAGAATATAGCCATATTTAATGGCAGTTAGAACATTAACCATGTAGATCACATTGGTTGCTTCTAAGATAGGTGGGGCAATGTTAGGATCATCTTCACTACCAAAACTTCCATTGCGTAATGCTAAGGAACTGTAGAAAATATCCCCTCCTTCATCAGCCTGAGAATCATTAACCCAAGAATGCCATAAGGTGACGTGATAGACGACATAACGACAGAATTCTTTTAAGTTTTGGATATCTGTCTCATTGGGTTTATCTGAGGTGGTAATGGGTCGAGTGGCTTTTACTGTACCATTAACTGTCGCTCTAGGAATATCTGCTTTATCAAGCTCATTGTAATCATACCAATCGTAATCAGGATCGGGAGCAGAGTCACAGGGTTCATGAGGTTCATAAGCAACACTGTGTTCAACAATATCATCAGAAAAGCGACGAATTTCTATCCATTCTTTGAGGATTTCTTCTTGATAATCTTCAAAAAATTCATCAATATATTCTGTTAATACCTGCCAATAAAGATTAGCAATTTTGGCAAAAGTATGGGTCGCACAAACAGGTTGACGAGGTTTCCAACCTTTCCAATCATAGGTAGCCATACTTTCTTTACAAATTTGTACCACTGAAGCTGGTGTTAAGGGTCCATTAGTCGTAACTAAACCCACTGTGGGGGATACTAATACTTCATCCGCTCGTTGATTTATATTAACTAAACTTTTGAGGTGAGGAGCTAAGATCAAACGAACGGGATTATTGCGTAAGTTACGAAAAGCAGCGATGGTGTATTGTTCCATCTGTAAATGAGCTTTAATATAATGCTCAATCATTTCTGCGGCAAAGAAGCTATTAGTCCGATAAATGCGTTTCGCTTGGTTCCATTTTTCCCCATCATTGGGCGTATAAGTAACCGCTTCTTTTAAGGGAGAATGGGGGGCAATAGAATCAGGATAACGACTTTGAACTTTAATGGCTGTCGGAACTAAATTATCTCCTTTTAATTCAAAAAATGCCTCGACATTATTGAGGTCGTGGTCATCATCTTTTTCGTAGTCATTCCAATTAAATTCGGTCTTGAAGAGATTAGGATTGGTTTTATTTCGCTTCAATAAACGGGGGTTCATCCCATTCAAAACCCGTGACACAAAATATTCATCGCTACGGCTATAACCTGGCTTGTTTTGGTCTAATTTGATGGTTAAATTAGGGGGATAAGCTGCTTGAATTTCTGATAAAGTCAGTTCGTTGGGGTTGAGGGTATGAGTAATAACGTGCTTAGCTTTAATGGGAACTAAACTACTGGCTGCATCATATCCAGCAAGGGTACGACCCACAGAATAATCATCGGGTGTCCCTTCTAGTTCACTGAAAAATAAACGAGCAAAATGACTATCGGGTTTGTATAACCAGTAAGGCACTGAACAAGTCCCAAAATCATATTCTTTTTGCTTGACATTATCTGGCCCTTTGATAATATAGGCAATCCGATAGGTAGGAACAGGCTGATCATCACTATCAAAAGCAATGCGATTATCTAACAATCTTAACTCTAAATCAGGGGTATCAAGAAACCCTGCACTTTTGGGATCATAGTAAATGATAAATTTCCCATCATAATCAGTGATTCCTGTCCCTAAATAATCCCCAGGTCTGCCAATATCCCTGTCCCATAATTCTAACTGAATATTGTGTAAGGGTTTATTAGTATCACTGAAAACTAACTTTCCAGTGACTTTGTTGAGTTGATCTAGGGGTTTATTAAACTTCTGTTCTTTAAGTTGAACAATACTTTTTTTAGCGGCTTTTTCGGCTTTCTTTTTCCCTAAAGCACTATCAGCCACTTTAATCCCTAAAACTTGCTTGAATTCACCGACAATTTTGCCGATTTTGCTTTCATTTTCTGCCATGATTGTGACTCCTTGTAAATCGATTTAATGGTTTTAACGTTGACAAAAGCCCTGATGGAATTGCTCAAATGCTGCTAATTCACCCCTTAGCTTGAACAGCCAAGGGAAAACAAGCTCCATTCAAGATTTCAGGGGATCTCGTTCCTAATTGGAAAGAGGCTTTATAGGGGGTGGTTTCATCGAACTTTGTCTGGACTTGAGAGACAAAGGTTGCTAGGGCTAATTTGATGATAAATAATCCAAAATATCTGCCGACACAAATTCTTTCACCCCGTCCAAAGGGGAAAAAATAGTCGCTATCGAGTGGGTTGGCAGCACGAGTGGCTTCGTCCCAACGCTCAGGATTATACACCAACGGATCGGGCCAATAACTAGCATTTCGTTGCAAACACCAACTACTAATAAATAGGGGTGTATCCGGGGGAATTTGATAACCCGCAAAAGCAATGGTTTTTTCCTTATGGGTATTGCGGGTAAAAAATGCCACTGGGGGTAAGAGTCTCAAAGATTCTAAAAGACATTGTTCTAAGAGTAAACATTGCTCTAAATCTTCGAGGGTGAGAGAATCCCCCGGTAGACTCTTAACTACATTTTCCAAACGCGATCGCCATTGAGGATTTTGATCGAGTAAGTAGAGGGTATTGGTTAACCCTCCTGGGGTTGAAAAATTGGCACTGAAGTAAATTTCAGCAAACACATGAGCGATCGCTTGTTCGGATAATTGGGAGTCCCCTTGGCGAATCATCAAGCGGAGTAAATCAGGCCCGGTGGGGTCATTTTTCGCTTCTTGAACGATCTGGTTAAACAGGGCAAACCAGCGCTGACTAGCTGCTTGATACTCAGGTTCTGTGGGTTCTTCGGGATAGGAACCGCGAGACTGAAGACGCTGATCGGCGATTTTCGCCATCATTAAGTAATCTTCAAAAGCTTGATCCCCTAAAACTTGCCCCACCGTAGCACGGGCAAATCCGTCAAAGATTAGCCTTTTCATGGCAGGGAAAAAGGGAAATGAGCCTTGAGTTGAGCGAGTCACCAGGTTTTGGATGGTTTCGCTAAACTGATGCTTAAGAATGGGAACTTGCGCCCCTAACCATTCCTGAACATCGCCTCTGCTTAAGGGATGATTTTGGCGAATAAAGCTCCAATCTTTGTCTTGATGGGGAAAAAGAAAGAGACTATCTTCGGTCATCATCGGGCTTGCAGCCTGTTTGAGTTTATCCTTATAGAATAATTCTTGCCGAGAGATCAGCACTTCCTCAATCAATTGGGGATCGTTAACCACTAAAGCGGGTTGACTCAATAGCCAAACTTGCGTGACTCCCCCATACGTTTCCCCATACTTGGCACAGACTTCCCAAGGCAAGGCTTTTTTGAAGTCTAGAGCATTACCAAAGGGAAAACGGGGAGGAGGCCCAGGAATCCCCTCAAAGGGCTTCATTTTCTGCCCATGTATCAGCTTAAAAAGACTATGCAGTAGATCAACCATCTCTCTTTTTGTTTGATTTTTCGTGATTACAGTTTTCTGTAGGGGTCAACGGCCGTCAACCCCTAGCGATCGTACCCAACGACAAAACGGGTGGGGATATAGCCTTGATACTTAACTTTGCCTTCCTCCCCAGGAAGCAATTTTAACCCTGGCCGCAACAGGATTTGTTTAACCACTTCAGGAACCACAACCCCGGCAATGTGTTCACCGCCACAGGTATGACTACCGTAACCAAAGTGCATATAGTTATACTGAGGACGGTCAATGGAAAATTCATCAGGATCTTTAACAATAGCCGGATCAAACATGGCTGAACCTACCCCCGCTAAAACAACGCTGCCACGAGAAATGATCGTTTCTCTGGGGGTTCCGGCCGCTAGGGTATAATCAGCTTCACAAAAACGTACCAGAAAGGGACTAAAAGGATTAAAACGAACGGCTTCCCAAACATACTTATCAAACGTCTCGTCATCATTAGCTTTCGCTGCTTCTAAGGCTTTTTGAAAGATTTCAGGACGGTTGAGTAATTGGTCTATGGCCTGAGTAATAACTTGTGCAGTTCCTTCAATACTACCTACTAAGAAAATCATCATGTGGGCAATAATTCTCTCTTTCGAGAAGGGAATATCGGGAGGAAATTTAAGATTAGCTAACCGTGTAAAAACATCTCCAGGTGCAGTGTAATTCTCTTCCGTTGTTTGAGGTTGGAAAAACTGGGATAGATAAGTGAAAAAGTTGGTGGATTTTTCCGTTTCTTTAAATTTCTTTTCCTCAAATAAATCAGTAAGATAAGCCCGCATCTCGTTACTTGATTGAACCGAAGCCTCATGAATTTTAGGATCGTTTGTTAAGTTTCTAAACATATCGTCTTGGGTTGTTTTTGCCCAACGATACATCGTATCTAAATCCGGCCCAGGAAAGCCAAAGTAATCACCACAAAGTCTGATGGGAACGAATTTCGCTAGGTCATGAACCACCTCAATTTTTTGGTTTGTTGCTGATTTATCTAAGGCAGATTTGGCGATTTCTCCTGCCATTTTCCTAACCCTTGGCAAATCCTCCAGGGGTAATACGGATCTCATTATTGACTTTTCACGCCAGTTATGATCTGAATTATCTCTGGCTAACATACAAGGGCCAAAAACGGGGTCCATTTTCGGAGCAAATGCTCTCACAGAGAAGAATTCTGAGCGAGATAAAACCTCTTGAACATCGGGAAATAAACTAACTAAAACAAATTTAGGTGTAATAAAAATAGGACGGTTTTCTCTTAATTCTTTAAATAAACCTGACCAATCAGTCCAAACTCCCTGATTAATAACTTTAACTTTATCTTCAAGGTTTTCCGTGGGAATACTATCATACCTTTCTAGGTAAGACATAATATAGACCTCATTTTTTGGGTTAAATTGCAGAAAGGTTCAAGACAAAATCTATCGTTGATATAGTGCTAAGAAACCGCATCTACATCATGAATACATAGAACAACAATTCTATAGTCATCCTCTACTTTACGCAGTGTATAACTAGCTCCAAAAGTAGCTAATATCTGTCCATCTTTGCTGTAGCGAGTAGCTACGGTACTAACAATTCCTACACTGTCACTCAGTAATTTCACGTTTAAAGGACCGGTTTCAGTTCTGTCGTAGTTCTGTTTCTTTAAATCAGCCATAACCTTCCTAAAAACCAGCCATAACCCTAACCGATTTTTGATGGGGGTAACTCTTTGTGTAATGAGAATTGATGGATAGTGATAAAAAGGAAATAAGAGTCTTGGTTGAAGTTTGGGAATTATATCTCTATATTGCTCAATTTTGCTTCTTAATTGCTCTGCTTGATCTGTCATCAGAAGATACTCTCCTAAAATGGTAAAACGGTTAAAATTGGGATGCTTTCTATTAAAGGCTATACAAAACAGCCCTATTGCTCAATTTTGGAAAATTTTATTGAGTATTTTTTCCAGATTTTTCGGTCGATAGTCTGCAAATTGTTTCAGTCTTTCAAGGGTACTATCATGGAGTTCTTCTAGATCATCCCCGACCTCACGGAGCTTAATTCCTGCTAATTTATAGAACCCTGGATCATTGTTAAATTGGCATTGGTGATCCGGTTCTACCCCTGTGATAATCGCACTGATGTCAAATTCTAATCCTAATCCTAGTTCTCCAATGGAATCAATCATCCATTTTAAAGCCCCGTCGGAAAGCCCTCGATAAGCCTCTGTTCCACCACCAACGCAACCATGATCTCCAGGAAACCATTTTTGCAAAAGTTGTTGATTTGGGGCGTGGGGATTTTTGCTCATCAGCGTCACATCAAACACTTCGCGAATTTCGTCGATCGCTACGGCGTGTATGGCATTCTGGACTTCTCGGTTTAATTTTGTGTCATAAAAGGCATAACGCCGATGTAACCAAGGTTGAAAGATTTTGAATAAGGGTAGAATGGGAATTCCTAAAGCGCCTACCGTATCAAAACAACCGATTAAGGTGATGGGAACGCGATCGCCGTAAGTTCTGCGGTATTCAACGGCCTCATTATCTGTAGGTTTAATATCTCGGTTGCGATACAGTTCATAAGCTTCTGCTGCGTTGGTCACATAATGACGTTTTACTAGCCCTGAACAATAAATCATTCCTGCTAGACTTCTCACGGTATATGCACCCCGACTAAAGCCAAACAGATAAATTTCATCCCCTGGAACATAGTTCAGACAAAGAAACCGATAACCATCTTGAATATTGCGATCAATGCCAACTCCGGCTGCACCTCCTGATAGTTTTTGACTTTCGGTGCCAATTCCGGCATCGTAAAACACAATTTGTTGTGTCCCATCATCGGCGACGGGTTTAATGCCTTCAGTGAGTTTAACCACATTACTAGGATAAGAACTTTCTAAATCTTGCCAAGTTCCGTCACAACAAACTATCAGTCTTTTCATGATCAGCTTGTCCTAATATTTTTTAAAATTTCTAAGTTTGATTTCGTAATTCTATCATTAATCATTCCTGAATCTTAAGTCTTAAAAGTATAGAATTATTTCTTCAATGTTCTCTAAAAGTATAAAAGGTCTAAAAAGTTTAAAATTTTAATTTAAGTAGTCGGACATAAATATAATTAACTGTCTTGAGAAATGTAAACAAGCTGTAACCCCTCTCCCTGCTCCGGCGCTCCGGCACTCCCCCGCTCACTTGACAGTAACGTTTATTTTTGTCCAGGTACTTAGCCCCTTGTTTACCGTGAGTTGGTTTTGCTAGAAAATACCTAATCGTCATTGATTCGATTTCCTTACTCACATCTTGCACCAAAACTAATAAACTTAATAATTATGACAAGGTAGTCAATTGTGAATAATTTAGCATCAAAATTGAACACTTTTGCCTGTCTTGGTGAGCGTTCCCTTGCGCAGATGCGAAGGCGCGGGGTCTCACCGCTCTTGCCTCTTGCCTACCCCCCTGCCCCTAACCCCCCCTGCCCCTAACCCCCCCTGCCCCTAACCCCCCTGCCCCCCTTATAAAGGGGGGTGTGGGGGGTGTGGGGGGTGTTAGCGAAGGTGCAAGATATGAGCTTAAATATTGATGTTTTTTCGTAAAATGATTCAAGAAATGTAAAAAAAAGAGGTTGATAAAATTCACTTTTATCAACCTCTAATCTTTAAAAATTAATGACGTGAGTTATGAATGAATCTTTTATCCTAAAGGATGGAAAAGAAGATCAGGATAGAAACGATTGAACTCAATTAAAATCCCTGCAGTAACCGTTAACAAGGCCATAATTAAAACAGGGGCAGTGGATAAAAACTTTGTCAAACCTTCCATGAATTAGTTCTCCAAACAATTAATGATCAATGAAAAAGTGCAAATCGTGTTTAATTAACGAGGGGATACGGGGATCTCGTTATCCTTGGCGGTTAATTTGCCAGAGGTTAATTCTCCAAAGGCTGCTAAGGGCCAAGCAAAGCCGGTTAACATCTTACTGATAGCGAGAGGAACATTGATGACAACCTCTTGCATTTCAGCATTTTTATCATCGCGAATGGCGATTAAATAAGCGCGGCCAACCCAACCGATCCAACCGGCAATATAAAGAAAGAGGATACCAGGAATAGTAAAGTCTCCCACATGAGCTAAGTTACCATCTGTAATGAGATGGGGATAGCCTTCAGGACCACATAACGCTTCTGCGTAACGTTCAGCCCGTTTTTGACCAGACTGAGGATCATTGGTGGTATTGCGGAAATTCTTAGATTTTTGCTGGTAAGCAGGGTTTTCGCTACAAGGGGTTAAATTAGCGTAGGCTGCCGAGGCAGTAGGGGCAAAGCTAAACCACAGGGTTGCAATGAGAATTAAAGCGAACAATCGTTTCATAAGAGTTGTTTCCTTTTGTTACAAAAGACTAACGTTTGTTGTACACAAGATAGGAAAAATCAATGGTACATCGATGATATCTTACTCTGACGGCAAAGCCTGAGTAAAGATTGTCTCCCACCCGTCATTTTATCTTGACTTAATGGTTGACTTCATCATAATAAGCCCCGTGACTCCCTAGGCTAAGGGTTATGTTACAAATTGTTATCGTCGCTTTGCTCCTGGGTGTGGGGTGTAGGGTGTGGGGTGTGGGGTATTTTCACAAGTCAATGTTATACCTCTTTTGACATCCTTTTGGGTTTAAAACCCCACCGTCACGGACATATCAAGCTAACGAGGAAACCTAGTCAGTCTTGTCCTCCTGTACGGTGTATTCAATTGACCCCCGACACCCTATCCCCTAACCCCTACACCCTGTTCAACGGAGTAAGGGGGTTAGGAGATTTTTTTGTTCAATTGCCTCAAATTTGGCAGTCGATACCATACTCTCCATAACAATTTTAAGGTTCGTAACACTTTTTGAGCGATCGCTATTTGAATAACAAAGCTTCGATAATATTGTCGTAGTTGGGCGGTTCCTTGTTGTCCCCTGACTATCAAATCTCGGTTGAGAGCAAACAATTCACCGAGTTGTTGTTCAATATTGTTTAATTGATAGGTAATCTGTTGTAGGGAACCATATAATTGCCATAGTTTCACCACTAAATAACAATTAATACAGGTAATAATTAGGTTAAATATAATAACAAACAATAGCATTCAATGTTATAATTATGGATTGTAGGAAAACCTGGGGAATTAGCTCAGTTGGTAGAGTGCTGCGATCGCACCGCAGAGGTCAGGGGTTCGAGTCTCCTATTCTCCATCATAGGTCAATCAGCCAAGCCTTCATCACTGTTATCTGATGATTGTACTTCTATTTCTTCTTCTAAAGGTTCACTGACTTGAGGCGGTTGTCGTCTGAGGTGAATTTGTCGTAACCTAGGTCCTTCAGAATCAACAATCGTAAACGATAAATCCTCATAATTAAGGGTTTCCCCTTCGCTGGGTATTTTTTGCCACTGATACAACAAAAAGCCCCCCAGGGTTTGATATTCATCGGTTAAGGGTAAATCTAACCCTAAAACATTATTTAACTCTTCAAGATTGAGTTGCGCTTCTATCAAAAAATTATGTTCATCAATCATTTTCAGGGTATCTTCTTCTTCGATGATCCCTTCAAGATCATTGCCTAAAATCTCTCCAATCACATCTTGTATGGTAATTAAGCCAGACGTTCCCCCAAATTCATCCACCACCATCACCATTTTTAGTTGCGATCGCTGCATTAGGGCTAATAATTCATCTAAGGCCATTGATTCTGAGACAAATTTAACCGGTTTGATCCAAGACTGAACCGAAGAGGTTTCGATCAACTCGCCTTGGGCCAGGGGTTGGGCTAAATCTTTAAAATCAATAATCCCCAAAATATCATCTAAGGAGTCTCCTTTGACGGGGTAACGGGAATGTCCGGTTTGGGTCACTTCCTGCAAAAATTCTTCAAAGGTGGCGGTTTCAGCGATGGCCACTAACTGGGTACGGGGAACCATCACTTCTACGGCCGTCACCGCACTAAATTCAAAAACATTTTTTAATAATGCCCGTTCTTGGGCTTCTAACCCAGTGGATTCGCCTTCGGTGGCAATAATCAATTGTAATTCTTCTGGGGTGACTTGACTATAACCGCCGTTGGTGTTGTATTTGATCCCAACACTCCGTAATAAATAACGGGTAGACTGATTTAAAATCCAGATAAAGGGGTTAAACACTTGAGCAATAACCCCAATGGAAGGCCCCAAAAAACGGGCTAATTCTTCTGAGTAAATCAAAGCCACTGACTTAGGACATAATTCCCCTAAGACAATTTGTAAATAGGCTAAGGCTAAAAAGGCGATAGGAATGGCAATACTGTGAGAGATACTGTTGGCCACCAGAGGAGGTAAGGGTAATTTTGACAATCCCTCCATCACCAATTTAGCCATGGTACTTTCTCCTATCCAACCCAAGGCTAAACTTGATAAGGTAATGCCTAATTGGGTAGTGGATAAGAGGCGATCAAGACTCCGTTGTAACGATTGTACGGTTTGGGCTTGAATATCCCCTGCTTTGACCAATTGACTGACCCGCGATCGCCTCACTGAAACCAGAGCAAATTCTGCGGTGACAAAAAAGGCGTTAATGGCTATCAATAACAGAATTGATAGGGCCCGTATTAAAATATCTTGGGTGGTCATATTTAGCGTCTGACAATCACAAGGATTATCGAATAACAGGAATTTGGGCGATATTAAGTTTCAATTTTTGATCGGGATAATCGGTCAGATTCAAGGATAAACTCTGACTATCATCCACTAAAGCCGTGGGAATTTTGACCTTACCCACAAAATTCTCACTATTGGCCGGCAATTCTTCGGGAAGTCCTTCTGTAATAGCACTTAAGGAACGACCTTGATTATCCTTTACCTCTAAAAAACTATAAAGGAATTTCACTGGGGTGGCACCTTCATTTTGTAAATTTACTTTTAATGATAAAGTCGTCCCCTCGTTGATGGCTTCATCCACTTCTAACTTTACCCCTTGATCGGTTACTTGTAAGGGCAAATTGGCAACGGTTTGGGAGGGTTCTATATCATTAGGCGTTTCTTCGGTTGATTGACTGGTTTTGTCTTCAGTTTTGTTATTTTCTTTGTTTTGCTCTTTTCCAGAGGCGGCTGCTTTATTTTTCTGATGGGTATGGTTATAAACTTTAATTAAGATCGTTTTTTCGTCAATGGGCTTAAATTCGGTGGGTTCGGTGGATTTTTTCTTTCCTTCTGTGAGTTTCTTGGTTGGATTGTTTTCTGGTTGACTGACTCCTTTTAAAGCCTGACTCCCTGCTTGATACGCTAAAAAAGCACTGGCGGTTCCGGCTCCTGACATGAGTAATAATAGTAGGATGGTTAGTTTCAGGGTTGAATTAATTTTCATAATCAATAAGGGCAAACTTAAAAATTCTCTTTAATTATATTTAATTATGATAATTAGTAAACTGTACTTCGTAAGGCTTTTAGATCGGCGAGAGTTTATCGAAGAGATTGTTGAAAAAGTACATCTTAAGACTATTTTAGCTTGTATTAACCTAGGGTAATACACTGAAAAACCTGATTTTGGTTCATTATGGCATGATCAAAGTCGAGTCATTAGCTAAAAAACCCTACTTAATTATTTGGGAACCCTTTCTAAGCTAATTAAGATAACATAGTGAAACTTTTGAGAAAAATTTATAAATCCTCGATCCTTTTTCACATAAAAAATAACTATTAAAATGCTTGTTATCGCCCTCTTTGCTTAGATTTGACTAACAATAAACTGACAACTCTTTTTAATTTTTTTATCTTTATAATTTTTTCTGCTCTCAGTTTTTATTATAGCTGATTTGACGAACTAAAATCCTAGAGCTTAACCCCCTGTAATTTTCAGGGATAAAACCATTGAAATAGGGCTTAAATTCTTATCAAAAAACAATCAGCACATAATTGTAATTTAGGTTTTTTAAGCCCATTTATCTTCAATCCATTTAATTTTTTCCTATTTTCTCTGACTAATGCTCTCTGTTTAGACCGAGAATGATTAGGGTGAAGATAATATTTTAGAAGGATATTCCTTGACGGGAAGCTAACTTTTCAACCGTTGCTTGAGTTTCCTGGAGTAGCTGCTGCCGAGAATCACCATTGTGGGTCAAATTTGGAACTAAATTTCTGGCTTGTAGTGTCATGTGTAATTGTAACTGGGCAACGTAGTCCCCCATGTTTTCTTGATTAACAGACTGAGCAACATTAGCTGTTTCCATCTTTAACACAATCCTCCTGACTTGCGAACGGTTTGTTTAACTTGTCTCCATAGAAGTTATCATGACTTTCTGTCTCTTGTGACCGAAGATGTAGATTTTTATACATTTCTCAACATACTGTAACGTTTAAGGGTCTTTCGGGGAGACAGGAGACAGAATATTTAAAGATACAGAAATAGTAAAAAACCTCAGTCATACTGAGGTAGATGAGGAGATTCCATGAGACGCAGGCCGAACAAAGATCAATTGTCATTATTATCGATATTTTGCAAAGGCAAGTCTTTATCTGGCTGACTTGTTCTTATCTATGCTTAGCTTACCCAAAGTTCACTGAGTTCCTATCAATCGGAATGACAATTATTGTAAACTTATGTAAAGTAGACAGAATTGAAGTAGAGAAGTGTTATGTTACGCCGTCAACTTTTAGCTATATTATTAGCGATCGCTTTGATTGTTTGTGGGACTCAAACCCCTGCATTAGCGTTAGGAGGACCACAACCCCCTTTAAATGTACCGGCCCCTAATTTTACCTTACCCACCAATACAGGGGACGGGGACATCTCGTTATCAGATTATCGAGGACAGTGGGTGGTATTATATTTCTATCCTCAAGATTTTACCCCAGGTTGTACCTTAGAAGCCCGTCGTTTTCAACAAGATTTACCGAAATATAAGGCTAAAAATACTCAAATATTAGGGGTTAGTGTAGATAATGTTGACTCTCATCGAGAGTTTTGTGACGCAGAAGGTTTGAAGTTTCCATTATTAGCAGATACCACTGGAGAAGTGAGTAAAACTTATGGATCTTTTTTAACAGGAATGTCGTTGCGTCATACCTATTTAATTGATCCTGATGGTATTTTAAAAGAGAGATTTTTAGGGGTTAGACCAGCAATACATAGTCAAGAAATTTTAGCTTATCTTGATGAAGTGAACAGTTAACAGTGACCATTAAAAATCTAAATCATCTTCAAATTGTTCTAACTCTTCTAAACTTTGATTTTCATATAAATCTTGTAAGTTTTGATGTTTTTGTCGTCGAGACGTTCGGCGATATTTTTTACTTTCTAATTTAGGTTCATAATATTCTTGCCCTGATGCTTTCATTTTTACTTTAACAGTTGATTCTTGATCGGCCATTTGTTGAGTAGCTTCTTTTTGAGCGATCGCTTCTTCTAAAAAGGTTAAATAATGTTCATACCGTTCCCAATTTTCGTCAATAATACAGTTAGGTTCCCCCCGGTGAAAACAATCACTAAACTGACAATTTCCTTGTGCTAATTGTTGTCTTGCTTCAGGAAAATAGTGAATTAATTGACTAGGTGAACAATCTAAATGAGGTTGATTAAATCCAGGAGTATCGGCTAATAATCCCCCATCGGGTAACTCAAATAATTCGACATGACGAGTGGTATGACGACCTTTTTGTAACTTCCCTGAAACTTGATTGACTCGTTGCTTAACGTCAGGAATTAAGGTATTAATTAAACTAGATTTTCCTACCCCAGATGGTCCAGCTAGAATCGTAATTTTTTCCTTTAAACAGTCTCTTAGCTCGGTTAATCCCTGAGAAGTCATTACACTAATCAATAAAGGGTTATAGCCCCATTTTTCTAGGCGTTCCTGCCATGTTTTTTGTTGGGTGGAGGTCAGGAGATCCGCTTTATTGAGACACAATAAACAGGGAATATCAGTGGACTCAGCTTTGACCAAAAAACGGCTTAACTGCCAAGGTTCTAAGGGAGGTTCATCTAAGGCGAAAACCAGAAGCATTTGCTCAGCATTGGCCACAGGAGGACGGGATAACTCGGTTTTGCGCGGTAAAACTTGAGCGATCGCCCCTCTTGCATCTTGATAGTCCGGTTCTTCAACGATAACGCGATCGCCTACCATGATCTGTTGTCCAATTTTCTTTAAACGAGTTCGTCGAGTACACAGTAAATGGGAGATGGGACTATCATTTAAGTCCATCAGGGGTTGATCTAAGGAAACTTGATAAAAATTGGCCTGTACTGCGATCACTGTCCCTATAATATCTGAGACGGTGGTAATAGATGAAGGGTTGGGGGAGGTTAGATCATGCACAGGATAATTAAGATAACATTCTTGAATCTATTGCCCTATTTTAGCCTAAACAGTCTTGTCGGGTGGGTAGTGCATGGGCTTATGATACCGCCTAACTGTACATTCTTGTAGGGGTCAACGGCCCTTGACCCCTACAATGTTTATTATTCAAAATAGGTTTAAAGCCTTTTCATTTATGAAGAAACTTGAGAATGTAACAATCCATAAAAAATTAAATTGTATACTTATTTTTGAAATTCTGTCATTAACCATTGTCCTACAGTGGACTGAGCTTCTTGACGACTTTTATGTAAGGCCTCTTCTAAGATAGCTAATTTTAATCCAGAAAATACGTGAGATGATTCTATTTTGTAAGATCCTTGTGATTCTAAACTATAAGCAATAATCTGACAATTATTAACATCAACTACCCAATATTCTTTAATATCTAATGATTCATAGAGCGATCGCTTTGTCCCAATATCATCAAGAAAGCTAGTCTTGGCAATTTCTACGACTAAATCAGGGGGTGAATACTGATTCAAATTTACAATATTTGTCCCTGATGGAATGATGTTTGCTTTTTCTCCCGTGTAGGCAGCAATATTAGGCTGAAATTCTTTTATATCAGCTTTACGAAAAGAACAATTATCTAATAAATTGATAGGAAGACTATCAACGATACCCAATAAATTAATGGCAAGACTAATTAATGAATGATCTTTGCTATGATCAAATCCAACTGGTAACATTTCTAACCTCATGTGATGATGATAATAATAAGCTTTTCGCTTTTCATTGACGGGATCACCAATAATGTTAAGGAAATCCTCCCATTTAGTAGGAATCCATTGATCTAAGATAATTTTAGTTTGAGCATTGATCATGGTTTTAGCAGTAGAAATTTATTTTTATTGTAGAAAGAAGGTCTAACTATATCAAAAAGAATCGATCAAAATTTAATTTTTTTCAACCCCAGTAGGGGCTTATACTATTTTCAATAACTGAGACTATAGATGTCAATTATGTAGGGGTCAACGGCCGTTGACCCCTACGAAAATGTGTAGCTTAAGTTTCGCAAATTGGTATTAATATTATTAAGCCCCTACGGATCACTAATTTTCATTAAGGACGACGCACTTTAAGGGAGAAGAACCCCTGACGTTCATCAATGGTTTCCACCTGGTATCCTTCCATGGTTAAACTATCGGGGACTTGTTCGATGGGTTCCCCTGGATCTAACCACACTTCCAACAATGAACCAGGGGACATTTGTTCTAATTTGAGTTTAGTGCGAACAAAATTGATGGGGCAAGGGGTTCCCCGCAGATCCAATAAAGCTGTATCAGAGCTTGAAGGCTTCATTTATGAAATAAACTCCCTAAAAACCCTTCGAGTCCCCCTTTGCCGTGACTTTGGCCTTTAATGTGAGCTAACTTTTCTAGTAATTCTCGCTCTTCTGAGTTAATGCGAGTGGGAATGTCCACTTTGACGGTAATCAAATGATCCCCCCGAATCGCATCATTACCTAATTTTGGAACCCCTAAATTTTCTAGGGTGAGGACAGTATTGGGTTGAGTTCCTGCAGGAATGGTCAATTCTTGTTCTCCATCCACCGTATCCACTGTTACAGTACATCCTAAAATTGCTTGGAGATAACTGATAGTGATCTCCGAAAGGATGTTCATTTTGTCACGGGTAAAGACCCTATCCGGTTCAACATACAAGTAAACGTATAAATCCCCTGCTGGACCGCCCCGTAACCCTGCATCCCCTTTTCTAGAGACTCTCAGACGGGTTCCATCATCCACCCCGGCAGGAATGGTTATTTTTACTTTTTCTGTAACTTGTCTACGTCCGGCCCCGTTACAGACTTCGCATTTTTCTTCAATCACTTGTCCTTGACCGTTACAAGCAGGACAAGCAGATACTTGAGCAAAACTACCGAAAGGGGTACGAGTCGCGCGACGAACTTGGCCTTGTCCATTACAAGTTGAACAGGTTTTTGCGCCCGTTCCAGGTTTTGCCCCATCTCCTTTACACACTTGACAGGTTTCTAAATGGGGAATGCGGATCTCTTTTTCTCCTCCGAAAACGGCTTCTCGGAAGTCTAGTTTCAGATCGAGGCGTAGATCATCTCCTTTTGTCGGTCCCGTACGACGACGGGTTCCACCGGTTCCCATACCGCCCCCAAAACCACTGAAAATGGTTTCAAAAATATCGGCAAAACCGCCCATGTCACCCATATCGCCATAGTTGAAGCCTCCGGCACCACTGACTCCTGCTTCTCCAAACTGATCATAACGATTTCGGGTTTCTGGTTCGGATAATACTTCGTAGGCGCGGTTAATTTCTTTAAACCGTTCTTCTGCTCCTGGTTCTTTGTTAACATCAGGATGATATTTTCGCGCGAGACGGCGATAAGCTTTTTTTAAATCTTCTTTACTGGCGTTACGGTCAACCCCAAGAATATCGTAGTAGTCACCTGGCATAGATCGTTAGTTTCGCTTGTTTGTGGGTAATGGTTGAGTGATAGGCTTAGTAGTTACTTTAGCAAACTATTGTAAACAAAACACTATTTTAGATCGTTTTTATGATCTTGTTTGATGCGAGTTCACGGTTTGCAGTGAGCATTTATTCAATTTCAGCGATGCAAGTACAACAATCTATCTACAACATTTTAGCCTTTCCTATTGGCATAATGCCACTATTAGCAATCAGTTATCAATTATTCATTGAACAATTAGCTACTATTAGTATAACGCTTCTGTTCGATAAGTTAAAAAGTCAAAGATTTCAACGCTTCTATATTATTGCTGCATAAAATAGAAATATTGTTAGTAATTTTCTCAATCGGCCAATCCCACCACTTCATTATTAATAATATTTCAATCACTTCATCATTAAAGCGTTTTCTAATCAGTTTCGCTGGATTTCCGCCGACTATGGTATAAGGTTCAACATCTTTTGTGACGACGGAATGGGCGGCAATAATTGCTCCATCTCCAATGTTAACACCAGGCATGATTGAAGCCTTATAACCTAACCAAACATCATTACCGATGACGGTATCTCCTTTAGATGTTCCTTCGACAGACATGGTATTCTCCCAAGCGTGACCAAAAATTGAAAAGGGATAAGTTGTAAAATAGTTAAGGGGATGGTTTCCCCCATTCATAATAAATTTTACATCGCTGGCAATGGCGCAAAATTTTCCGATAATTAATCTATCCCCAATAAAATCAAAATGATATAACACATTTTTTTCAAAGTTCCCAGGGTTATCAAAGTCATCGTAATAGGTAAAGTCTCCGACAATAATATTAGGATTTTTAATAATATTCTTAAGAAAACAAAGACGCTGATAGTTGTTTAAAGGATAAACTGTATTGGGATTGGGATAAGTGGTCATTCTTGATTATTTCTCTTAGAGTCGTTATTATATTGAGCCAAATATGTTAGTAAAACAGAGTGTCGGAGATCAACTCAAAATTAGTTAACCAGAAAACTCATGATAAAAACAAAGAAACCATTGCCTATTTTAACCATCAGTCTCAGTTTCAGCTTACTATCTCTGGGATGTACTCCTGAAACCATGAATTCAACGGAAGATGCCTATCAACCGATTAATTTAGCAGAAGTTGATGGAGAATTAACAGGAGATGACCCAGAAGTCATAACATTAAGTTTATTTGGTAATCAAGAACCGGTTGAGGGTAATTTTTCCCAAGAAACCGAAGTGATGGAAAAGGACGGATTTAAGCAAACAGTTCTTTTAACTCAAATGAATTTACCAGATGACTCGGTTAAGGGGTTACGTTATCGATTAAAGTTTGAATTTGATCAATCTGTTGGTCAATGGCGTTTACAAGAAGTAGGTCGTCAACAGTCTTGTCGTAGAGGGGATTCTCCTGATAGTTGGACTGTTGAACCTTGTCCTTAGATTAATCCTTATCTTAGTCGTTCGTTGACTTCATCAATATGATTTTGGGTCTTTTCAATTCCCGAAGTATCTCCCATTTCTGTATAAACTTTTAATGCTTGTTGATAATAATTGATCGCATCAGCAGCTTTTCCCATATTGACATAAACGTTACCCATATTACTGAGAGAGGTGGCTACCCCAGAAAGATTATTGATTTCCTGATAAATGGTTAATGCTTGTTTATAACTTTCTAAAGCTTGGGGATATTCTTGAATTTGACTATGATTAAATCCTAATCCTAACCAAGACCAAGCTTCTAATTCTTGGTTATTTTCTTGTTGTACAAGGGTTAGTAACTGTTGAAGGCTTGCTATGGCTTCTAAGCTTTCTCCTTGTTGGGCCTGTTGTTTGGAGTCTTGGATTAATTGGTCGATTTGTGCGTTGACATTCGTTTGTCCCCAAGTTATTTTTTCAGTTAAAGGAATAGTAAAAAAAATTAAACTTAGACTCAGCAATGTTATGGATAAGCGTTTAAGTTTCATATTAATTAGTTACACAGGTTTTTTTTATTAATTATGAATTAATTTATTTAATGATAAGACATCCCCACCGTTAATAACCGATAGGGATGAAATTTAGATGCTATCTGGTGGCCGTTGGTCTCACACTATTCAACATGAAACTTTAATTTCACGATCAACACAACGTTAAGTCGGGAAACTACAAAAACCGGCAAACTATGATTTACCCTATAGGAGAAAGAACCGATAAAACAGCTATTTTGATCGCTTTTAAAAAGTTTTCTTAACTTGACGCAGTTCTCCTTCAGCAAGAAATTAATAGGAGTTAATAGCGAACCTCCTAACCTCTCAATCATAAGACTGTTTTTAAGTTTTATATCTACATTAATTTTCTTTGATTGGTAAAAAAGAAAACATTTTTATGAGTATAGGGTTATCTCTGATACTTTTATGTTAGACAAGAAAATTTGATCCAATTCTTAAATTAACCTTAAAAAAGCCAATAAGCTTAAATACTCATGCTAGATTTTCAGAGGAAATTAAGACTGACGTAAGATATTTTGCTGACGATTAAATTCTCTTTCTTCTGGGGTCAATACTGGAGACTCTATGGGGGTCGCATATCCCATTGTAATTCTGCTAATAAGAATAAACAACTAGCCATGACGAACCCAGTAAAAAGGAATTGCCATTGAACGAAATAGGTTAACAATTGTATTGCGAATAAATGAATCAATCCAGTGATCATAAACGTTTGTGAACTCATTCCGATTCCCATGACAACATAGCCAATGGCCGTTAATCCTAACCAGAGAGGACAGAGATTGATTAAAATAATCCCAATTCCCCCAAAAATACCCATATCGGTGAGGACTAACCCCATGATCATTAATCCTATCCAAAAGTAAACTATCCAGCGTAATTGCTCAACCTTAACCCAGAAATGAGTTAAACCGGCCATGATAACACTGCCGACTAGGGTAAGGATAGACCAGAGGATGGCTTGCAAATGCCAACTAATAGGAAAAAAATGAGCCGTCGCAAAAATAACCCCTGTGATGATTCCCCAGAGTAGAAACACTTGATCGATTCTTGTATAAAATCTATAAAAGAGTGTTTTTTGACCAATTCGCCCGTAAATTTTTAAAAGTCCACACAAGTCTTGAATATCGAGTTCTTTCTGTTTAAAACGAATAATGGGTTGAGATATTTTAAACAAGGGCTTTTTTATTGAAATCAACTTTAATGATGCTTATAGCATAACATTAATTTATGATTCTTAACAATAGTTCATGAAAAACACCGCCCATTATCGTTAACAGGCGGTTATTGAAAAATCATCTTAAAGTTTTCAACTTCAGATAACAACAGTCAGCTTCTACATAGAGGAACCGATACCAGCATAAGCACCGTAGAAGAAGAGACCAAGAACGGAAATGGCTCCCATCCCAGCAATTAAACCGACTAGCCAAAGGGGAATTCTACCTTCTGCGAACATGATTTTACCTCCTAGATAATACCCAAAAAAATGAATTAGTTAAAGAAATAGCTCGAAAAGAGAATACCAAGAACCGCGATTAAAAGTAATCCTAAATATAAGGATGTACGGTTCAATTCTACAGGTTGACGGTTGGGGTTTTGATTTCTGTCCATGAGTAAACTCCTATCTTTGGATGAACTGCATAGCGGCGATCGCACCGACAAAAAAGACAGTAGGAACGGCTAAGGTATGAACCGCTAACCATCTTACGGTAAAAATGGGGTAAGATGTGGGCTGATTGGGGGCGTTGTTTACCATTGTTTTAAACCTCTTCTAAACTAAACTACTTATTAAATTCTTCGATTTGGTTTTTGGCTTCAAAACGGTCTTGAATAATGGGTAATTCTTGACGTTCTTGAGTGAAATACTGGTCAGGACGGGGAGTCCCGAACACATCGTAAGCTAAACCGGTGCTAACAAATAGCCAACCGGCGATAAATAACATAGGGATGGTGATGCTATGAATAACCCAGTAACGAATACTGGTAACAATATCGGTAAATGGACGTTCTCCGGTAACACCTGACATTTTAAGTTTCTCCTCTGAAAGTTAATTACGAATGGCAAAATCTAGTCTACTACGATTTGCGAAACAGTCTTAAATAGAAAAGTATTAAGCTGCTTGTGATGTGGGTTCATATTTGAGCAAGATCCCATCTTGTCCCAAAATAAAACCTTTTTCTGGGTTAACAAAAACGATTTTATAGAAGTTAGATGGTACGCTTTCAACCTCACGATCTTTCTTCCAAGTTTCCCCCTTATCAGAGCTTACCAATAAGTTGGCACTGCCACCGGCCACCCAAACTTCTTCGGGGGTACGATAGGCTAAGTCTAGTAAGCCCCAACTGGTAGACGGTTCAGGATAAACCACGTCTTGCCAGTCTTCTAAGTCTTCTGGGGAAGTAAATTGAAGTTGTCCGCCTCTGGCCAATAACCAAAGACCTCCTTCTTCACTGTAACCCATTGCTTGTAATCTTCTCGATGAGTTGCGGTTATGGGGGGTCCATTCGCTTTGTCCGGGTTCCCAGGTGGAATAGAAGTTACCCCGTGCCGAAACAGCGACGTAACGACCATCAGGCGATCGCGAAATATTGCGAGCCACACCTACGGCTCCTTCAACTAAAGCATTCCAGGTTTTACCCCCGTTATCGGTTTTGTAAATCGCCCCTAAGTTGGTGACCATTTCGGCCGTTTCAGGGCCGAGGGCGACCACCCCATCCGGCGCACCGGGAAGTTTTTCACTGAGGGGAATGCGGGACCAGTTTTCGCCACCATCTTCGGTATGTAATAGGATAGCAGGTTTTCCTGTGATCCAACCTTCCTCTCCGTTGAAACTGACCCCAGTGAAGCTAACTTTTTCGTCGCCGAGGTCGAGTTTCCGCTCTTCCCAGGTATCTCCGCCGTCGGTGGTTTCAAAGAGGGCGGCTTTTGTCCCCACTAACCAACCGTGATCGGGATCATCGGTAAAGGCAATGTCGGCAAAGGTGACATCGGTTTGCAACGAAAGGGTTTTCCAGGGGTTATTGAGGGTAGACGGCACTTGACTGCAACTAATGCAAAATAAGGAAACGGCTATTAATATTACAAATTGTTTCAGTTTTCTCATAAACACAAGGTAAATAGACTGATAAAAGTTTGATCGGGTTGGTCAACTCTGTTTAAGACAACATTCAGGTCAAGGGTTAACCTAACCCGTATAAACTGAGGAAAAACAGGAACCCTAAAGCCAGTCCCCCAAAAATTAGGAGATTTTTTTGATTAGGAGTCAGATTATTGACACCAAAGCCATAATTTAGGTTTTCTTGGAACCCAGAGGGGGCATTGGTTGCGCCAATACTGACGAACTGGTTGGGCTTTGCGCCACAGACGGGGCATTTCCAGCCTTCAGGGAGTTCGGAAAAGGGAGTTCCAGGGGGAACGTTTCCCTTGCCATCGCCTTTGTCTGGCTCATATACATAGCCACAGAGACGACATTCGTGGTTAGCTGGTGCGAGTTCAGCTAGGGTTTTTTCTTCGGGTCGTTCAGCCATTGCTGTACTTTAAGCAAATCTTAATATCTATGTTACAAATTATCCCATAAACTTAACAATCTGAACAAATCTTGCTATGGAAAATGAAGGGTTGGGGGTTGGGGATGGTTCAAAAGAGAAGTTACTGTTAACTGTTTTGTGCAGTTTTGATCAAATCACCTCGAAGATAATTCGCCACAATATTGTTGTCAATCCTTCAAGAATTGGTCATCATAAATATAAGGAATACAGTTGCTTATGAACCAATCTTCTTGTGTCACCATAACGCCAGGAGAGTCATTAAACCCCTGGCAAAAAGTTGGACTAGAGTTAATTACATACTTACATCGAGGACGAGATGTTATTGTCGCCATTGATTTAACCGGAAGTGTCAACTTTAATGAGGAAGGGAACACTCGTTTACGTCAAATTTTACAAGATAGTTTACGTTCAGGAGATTCGGTTTATATTGTCCCGTTTGCTGCTGAAGTTAACCCTTTAAATCCTCAAAAAAGTTCTTTAGGTGAGGTTATTAAATTTAAGAACAAAGCAGAAGATATTGAGGCGGTTATTAATAAGATTTTTGCCGCTTATCAAGAGGGTTTACGTAACACAGATATTCAAAAAGCTGAGTTATTTGTTTATCGAGAATTAGCTAGATTAAATCAATGTCGCTTATCAGATAATATTCCGATCAAATCTCAATCGATTGTTTGGATTACTGAAGCTCCTTTATTACAAGCTCCTGGTATTTCTTCTGATATTTGGAAAGAGACACCAGCGAGTAGTAAGTTTCGTCAAAAAAATTCTCCAGAAAGCAAAGAAAGACAAGCTTGGATTGATGCTTTACCTTTAGAGAAGCGATCGCAAACGATTACTACTAATAATAACAAAAGTTATCAGTTAAGTGTCATTGATATTCCTCCTACTGTGCAAGAATTTTGTACCCCAACTCCTGGAGGAAAACAAACTTGTTTAGTTAATAGTTATCTCATTAAGCAGCTATGGCTTCCTAGTTTGGTTATGCTAATATTTATTTTAGGGAGTGCAGTAGGACTTAAGTATTTTTTGAGTCTCCAGAAACCTTGGAATTTAGAAGTTAGATTTCCTGATGATGAAGATAGAGAAAAACAAAAATGTATCCTCAAAAATAAGCAAAAAATAACCATTGGCGATCAAGGATTAAAGTCAATTTATTGTCCAGGAGAAGAAATTAGAGGATATTTAGAACGTCAAGGCAATCAATTATATTTGAAGCCAACAAAAGAGGCTCCTATTTACTATAGAGGAAAAGAAATTATCAAAAAAACAAAACTCAATAGTCAAACCATTAAGCTTAACTGTCCTAACACATTTAAAAATAATCAAGATTTTGATATTGTTATTTCATTAATCAATAAATAATGAGGAAATGAATTATGATTCAAGAACAACAAACCCGTGCTATTAAACGGACTATTTGTATTGGTTTAGGGGGAACAGGAAGAGACGTTTTAATGAGAATTCGTCGCTTTATTATTGATAAATATGGAAGATTAGATCAACTTCCCGTTATTAGTTTTGTCCAAATCGATACGGATAAAGACTCATTTAATAGTTCTGGCTTATCTACTGGGAATACTTATCATGGAGAAGAAATTCTTTTTCGTGATGCAGAAAAAGTGATTACAACTATGACATCTCAAGCAGTAGATAATTTATTACATGAGTTAGAACATCCTCCTTTATTTGAATCAGCTTACTCTCATATTGAAAGTTGGTTTGATCCCCGATTAAAAAGCCATACAACAGCAATAGAAGATGGTGCGCACGGTATTCGACCGGTGGGAAGATTAGCCTTTTTTCATAACTATATGGCAGTAAAAAATGCCATTAATAGTGCTGAAACTAGAACGATGGGACATGAAGCATTTTTACTCAAAAATGGTTTAAATGTTCAGCCAGGTTTAGATATTTTTATTGTCGGATCTCTCTGTGGAGGGACAGGAAGCGGACTGTTTTTAGATGTTGCTTATACTGTCAGAAATCTTTATCAAAAAAATAGTCAGATTTTTGGTTATTTGGTAATTAGTCCCTCATTATTTGGAGATACTCCAATTATGAATGCTAATACCTACGCAGCGTTAAAAGAACTCAATTATTACACGAGTCAAAATACAGTTTTTCAAGCTTGTTATAGTCAACAATATCAAGTTAATATCCGAGAAAGTCGTCCCCCCTTTGACTATACTTATTTAGTTTCAAATCAGACCTCAGGAGATTATAAAATTAATCAAAAAGGTAAACTATGTAATGTTATTGCCTATAAGATATTTTTAGAGTTTTCTAGTGAATTATCTTCTAAACTTCAAGGACAAAGAAATAACTTTAAAGATCCCATGTTAAGAACTGATGATCATCCTTTTGGGATGTGTCAACAATACCTTACTTTTGGATTATCTGCGATTTATTTTACCCGCGATCGCTTAGTACAAATTGCCTTAAACCGTCTCACATTAAAGTTAATTAACTTTTGGTTAGAAGGAATAGGCCAAAGTCCAGATATTACTACTTTAATTGAAACATTTTTATTAAAATGGACAGCAGATATTACTCAAGAAGAGTGTATTACCAATAAACTAAAAGAAGTGACGCACAATAATAATAAAAGCTTTGATAAAAGTCTAAAAAGATGGCAGACATCTTTAGAAGAAATTGAGCTTGAAAAAGCAGAAGAAATTGAGAGTTTAAAACAAGATTTACCTCGATCTTTTCGTTCTGAATTTCGTAAAGTTCAAGATGGAAATACAGAAAGTAGTCGAGGTATTTGGTTAACCCATTTAAAAAATAATCAATCTAGTGTTACGGATAAACTTAGTAAAGATATTGATGACTTTATTGGTAGTCTTCTTAACCCAAATAATCATGATTTTTCCATTAATAATAGTTTAGGTTTTCTCGAAGGATTAAAAACCACACTCTCCCAATATCAACGAACCCTGGAAATGCAAAAACAGGATAGTAAAGGAATGTCTGGAGAGGAAACGATTGAAAAAATTTGGTCAGAGACAAAACAAGAAATAGAAGATATTCAACAAAAATCTAAATTACCTTTCTTTAATAATCGAAAGTTTACACAAATTCAAGAAGTGGTATTAAACAGTATTAGAGAGGTTTCTGGTGTCATTCAACATAACTTTGAAGTCGCTGTTAATAATGAATCATTAACCATTATTGAAGCACTACAAAATCATGTTTCAACTCGTTTAAATCAAGTTTATCGGTTTAGTGAATTAATACAACAACTAATAAAATATTATGAAAATAAAGAACAAGAATTACGACAATTAAACTTAGATGAGATGAGTGGAGAGGCGATTTTTCCTGAGTCTGATATTGATGATTGTATTCCTAATAATGGTGCGCGATCGCAGTTAGTTTCAGTAACTCAAAATTTAGCTCAAGAATTAAGCTTTGGAGACTCATTGTTGAGCTTATTAAATACTAATTTAGTGGATCAATCTCAACTACAACATAAAACAGATTCAGTTATAGAAAGGTTATTTAGTTCCCTAGGATTAAGTCAAGTTCAATCAGTAATTAAACGTTTTCTAGAGAATTATTCTATTGCCGATCGTTCCAGAAGATTAGAACAAATTATACAATCTTCTCAACCTTTATTATCTCTTAATTTAAGCGATCCTCGTTTCTATAATGGTAAAGAAAAAAGAAGTCAATTAATTGGATTTAAACAAAGTGATGATATAGAAATCAAACAATTTAAAGATATGTTAGTCAATCAAATCGGTATTCCTGAAAATGCCTTAAAACCCATTCAAGCAGAAGATGAAATTTTATTTATTACAGAATATGCTGGTTTTCCCTTGAGAATTGTTAATAATATAGCTCATATGAAAAGCTTTTATGAACAACAAGTAAGTAGGGGAATTTTACATAATGATTATCAGATTATGTTTACTGATATTATTCCTAATGATGCTAAAATAATAGAAGAAATTGAATATATATTTTATCCTTGTATTGCCCTAGGTTTATTAGAGTATAATCAGGAAACGATTAGTTATGAATTTGAATGTTATGACGAACTTCGTCGTAATTATTATATAGCATCCTTAAGTTATTCTTGGCGAGAAGCTTTAGAACAATTAGCCTCTCGTCAAGACATTACCAATACAATAAAAAGGATACTTGATCAGGCAGTTTCTCAAATAAAAATCAACCCAAATTTAATACAAGATCAGTATTATCCGAGAATTCAAAACTTTGTTATGATGGTAGAAAATTTATCAGAGGATGACCCTAATTTTTTCTATAAATCTAAAGTAATTGGACAAAGAGCAACCACAGAAAAACCTGCAATAGAAGGAATAATTACCCGATTTATAAGAAAACTTGAAGATGAAATCAATAAACAAAATAATGAACAATTAAATAAAAATATTCTAACTTCTTCGACTTCTCAACCTTCAATTGATCAAACCTCATTACCTCCTAAAACTGTTAATACTCCTGCTAGTTTTTCATCAAATGGGATGGAACAATTAGAGAAATTGATTAAAGCGAGAGAAAATGGTTTTTTGACGGAAGAAGAATTTAAAGCAGCCAAAGCCAAATTATTAGGATTATAAAAAAATTTGAGGATTGTATTATGTTTGACTGGATTGATTTATTTCCCCCTTATCTCGCTTTCCTAACCCTAATACTTATTATTTTAACTTTCTTTGCCATTTGTCTTAGAATTGCTCTATACCGCTATTTAGTGGATGCAGCGAAGAAAGTTAGAAGACTTTTGAATTATCAAGAAAGTCGTGGTAGTCAACCCAAAATCGTCGCTATCTTAGAAGAAAGATTTAAACAAGCCAGTTTAGTCTTAGAAAGAGTTAACACTGAAGCATTAGTAGATGGAGTTTATGATCAAGAAAAATTTCCTTTTTTCTGGACTTCATTATCTTGTGAAAAATGGGACTATTTTTGTCGTATTTTTCCTAATCTATTATTAGCATTTGGATTATTTGGAACTTTCTTAGGTATTACTAGGAATTTATATAGCTTAAATGAAACCATTAGTAATATTGGAGTAGAAGCTGATAATTTTATTGATCAATTCCAAATCCCATTACAAAATATGGGAATTGCTTTTATTAGCAGCTTAATTGCATTAGCTTGTAGTTCTTTATTAACTTTAATTAATCTTCGTTGTAATACTACATCCGCTAAATACGCTTTAATTAGTTCCTTAGAAGACTATCTCGATAACATTTTACAACCCACTATAGAAGGTAAAACAAGACTTGATAAAGCCATTAATCGTATGGTCGATCAACAAAATGAATTCTTAACTAGATTTCATGAAAATGTTACTCAAGCTGTTAAATCATCTCTAGGAAGTGTCGCCGATCAAATTGCAGAAGGAAACAAAGAAGCGACTAACTTAGCTAAACAAGTTTATGAACGTTTTACAGAAACTGCTGGAACATTAGATCGAGGTGCAGATACTTTTTATCAAGCATCTTTACGGTTAGAAAAACAAGTAAATTCTCTTAAAGATATTGTCCAACATGAGAATTTTGTTAAATATGCTCAAACGCTAGAAAATAGTTCAAACTCTTTTTTTAAAGCAGCTAATACAATTAACAATAGTAAATTTTCAGATAAATTAGTATCTGCTACTAATAATTTAGAAAATACTCAAGAGCAATTTTCTCAAACAATAATAATGGTTAGTGAATTAATTGAAAAAATAGAATCAACAATTACTAATCTTCAGCATTCCGTTACAGAAATTTCACAATTAGGTGGTCAAATTAATGAAGTTAATCAACAATCACGAGAATTAATTACCTTAAATAAAGAATCCCTAGAAAAAGAATCAACAGCATTACAAACTATCGGCGATCGCTTAATTAATAGTTTAGAAACTCAAACCAATAGTAACCAACAAAATAACCAATCTTTAATAGAATTACACCAACAATCACAACAACTGATAGAATTAAATAAAACGTCTCTAGAAAGAGAATCGACAGCATTACAAAATGTATGCGATCGCTTAATGAGTAGTTTAGAGAATCAAACGAATAGTACCTCTCAAAATTTAATGAACTTGGGAGATAGATTAACCAAAAATCTGATACAAGAAAATGGAAGAACTAACTATCAAGTTGAAATTATTGCCGAAAAAGTAGAAAAATCAGCTTTAGCTTTAAAAGAAATTGAATCAATATTACAGCAACTTAACACAACCTTCACATCAAACAATAATCGTTCTCCTTTTGATAATCTAGGAAATTTTAATCTTTAAATAAACTATTAAAAATTGCATTAATTTATGTCTAAAAGATACCGAAATATCAAAGAAATTGAAGAACTCAATGTATTTTCTTCTTTTGCTGATTTAATGTCTAATGCGTTTATGATCCTTAGCTTTTTATTACTAATTGCTTTTTTTCATGTTCTTAACTTAAATAAAAGATTACAATCAGCTTCTCCTATTATTATTGCTGAAAACTCAGGAAAGTTTCAATTTCCTTCGGGTAGTGCGGAATTAACCCCACAATTAAAACAATATCTTGTGACTGAAATTACACCAAACATTGAGAAAATTGTGGAAGAAAGAGACATTGATTTTATTCAAGTGATTGGTCATACTGATGGACAAGCTAATAATCAATATAGTAATCTAGATCAACACTTAGAAAAAGTTGCTAATGGTCAAGAATTTGTTAACATTTTAAACCCTGGATCAAATACTGATCTAGGATTAATGAGAGCCTTATCTGTTGTCCAAGAATTACAAAAAAATCCTAATTTAAAAACCGTTGAATTAAGAGCTTATTCCGCAGCACAATTATATTTACCTACAGGAAAATTATCTTCTCCTGATCGTAACTCAGATCCAAGTAGAAGACGCATCGAAATACGTTTTATTCCTCCTGGACAAACACAATAATTAATTTTTCTAGAATTTTCTGAGCATACTATTATTCAAATTGTAGAAATATGGTTTAAAAATTCTGCTTCAATAATTAGAGGACTTTTAGTCAATCCTTGATTAACAAATTTTTCTAATATTTCGGATGTCAAATTAGATAAACATTGACTCTGATTAATTTTCCTATATCCTTCATTTTGTAGTTCATAAAAAGTAATTTTCTCATTTTTCCAAAACCAAACTTCTTTAATACCTATCGCTTGATATTTATTAAGATCATCAAGACTACCACTAGAAAAGATAACTTCAATCACTAAATCAGGAATATCTTTATCAGTATTGAAAGCAAAACTAACATCAGGTTCTTTTCCTGCTAATGGTTTATTTTCTAACCGAGTAGAACCCATCGGAAAATAAAGTAAATTAAACTTTCTACAATAAGCAACTATTAAAATAGCAATGGTTTGAGCAATTCTTTCATAATTTTTGCTAGGGGACACTAAAGTAATGACTCCATTAAAATAAGAAATTCTATAACCTAAGTATTCTTCTGAATTAAATTGTTCATAATCTGTCCAAGTCATCCCTGCAAAACTAAGCGTTTGATCTTGTTTTTCAAGGTGTTCAATATTTAGGGGAAATTTTGCATTGATTAACATAGTCTTTTTTTATATTGTTTCAATTGATGATTCTTGCTTATCAACAACAAAATAAATCTATTCCTTTGAATGGAATTAACTATTTTGTTGTTGATAAGCAAGAATCATCAATTGAAACAATATAAAAAAAGACTATGTTAATCAATGCAAAATTCCCCTAAATATTGAACACCTTGAAAAACAAGATCAAACGCTTAGTTTTGCAGGGATGACTTGGACAGATTATGAACAATTTAATTCAGAAGAATACTTAGGTTATAGAATTTCTTATTTTAATGGAGTCATTACTTTAGTGTCCCCTAGCAAAAATTATGAAAGAATTGCTCAAACCATTGCTATTTTAATAGTTGCTATTGTAGAAAGTTTAATTTACTTTTATTTTCCGATGGGTTCTACTCGGTTAGAAAATAAACCATTAGCAGGAAAGAACCTGATGTTAGTTTTGCTTTCAATACTGATAAAGATATTCCTGATTTAGTGATTGAAGTTATCTTTTCTAGTGGTAGTCTTGATGATCTTAATAAATATCAAGCGATAGGTATTAAAGAAGTTTGGTTTTGGAAAAATGAGAAAATTACTTTTTATGAACTACAAAATGAAGGATATAGGAAAATTAATCAGAGTCAATGTTTATCTAATTGACATCCGAAATATTAGAAAAATTTGTTAATCAAGGATTGACTAAAAGTCCTCTAATTATTGAAGCAGAATTTTTAAACCATATTTCTACAATTTGAATAATAGTATGCTCAGAAATTCTAGAAAAATTAATTATTGTGTTTGTCCAGGAGGAATAAAACGTATTTCGATGCGTCTTCTACTTGGATCTGAGTTACGATCAGGAGAAGATAATTTTCCTGTAGGTAAATATAATTGTGCTGCGGAATAAGCTCTTAATTCAACGGTTTTTAAATTAGGATTTTTTTTGTAATTCTTGGACAACAGATAAGGCTCTCATTAATCCTAGATCAGTATTTGATCCAGGGTTTAAAATGTTAACAAATTCTTGACCATTAGCAACTTTTTCTAAGTGTTGATCTAGATTACTATATTGATTATTAGCTTGTCCATCAGTATGACCAATCACTTGAATAAAATCAATGTCTCTTTCTTCCACAATTTTCTCAATGTTTGGTGTAATTTCAGTCACAAGATATTGTTTTAATTGTGGGGTTAATTCCGCACTACCCGAAGGAAATTGAAACTTTCCTGAGTTTTCAGCAATAATAATAGGAGAAGCTGATTGTAATCTTTTATTTAAGTTAAGAACATGAAAAAAAGCAATTAGTAATAAAAAGCTAAGGATCATAAACGCATTAGACATTAAATCAGCAAAAGAAGAAAATACATTGAGTTCTTCAATTTCTTTGATATTTCGGTATCTTTTAGACATAAATTAATGCAATTTTTTAATAGTTTATTTAAAGATTAAAATTTCCTAGATTATCAAAAGGAGAACGATTATTGTTTGATGTGAAGGTTGTGTTAAGTTGCTGTAATATTGATTCAATTTCTTTTAAAGCTAAAGCTGATTTTTCTACTTTTTCGGGCAATAATTTCAACTTGATAGTTAGTTCTTCCATTTTCTTGTATCAGATTTTTGGTTAATCTATCTCCCAAGTTCATTAAATTTTGAGAGGTACTATTCGTTTGATTCTCTAAACTACTCATTAAGCGATCGCATACATTTTGTAATGCTGTCGATTCTCTTTCTAGAGACGTTTTATTTAATTCTATCAGTTGTTGTGATTGTTGGTGTAATTCTATTAAAGATTGGTTATTTTGTTGGTTACTATTGGTTTGAGTTTCTAAACTATTAATTAAGCGATCGCCGATAGTTTGTAATGCTGTTGATTCTTTTTCTAGGGATTCTTTATTTAAGGTAATTAATTCTCGTGATTGTTGATTAACTTCATTAATTTGACCACCTAATTGTGAAATTTCTGTAACGGAATGCTGAAGATTAGTAATTGTTGATTCTATTTTTTCAATTAATTCACTAACCATTATTATTGTTTGAGAAAATTGCTCTTGAGTATTTTCTAAATTATTAGTAGCAGATACTAATTTATCTGAAAATTTACTATTGTTAATTGTATTAGCTGCTTTAAAAAAAGAGTTTGAACTATTTTCTAGCGTTTGAGCATATTTAACAAAATTCTCATGTTGGACAATATCTTTAAGAGAATTTACTTGTTTTTCTAACCGTAAAGATGCTTGATAAAAAGTATCTGCACCTCGATCTAATGTTCCAGCAGTTTCTGTAAAACGTTCATAAACTTGTTTAGCTAAGTTAGTCGCTTCTTTGTTTCCTTCTGCAATTTGATCGGGCGACACTTCCTAGAGATGATTTAACAGCTTGAGTAACATTTTCATGAAATCTAGTTAAGAATTCATTTTGTTGATCGACCATACGATTAATGGCTTTATCAAGTCTTGTTTTACCTTCTATAGTGGGTTGTAAAATGTTATCGAGATAGTCTTCTAAGGAACTAATTAAAGCGTATTTAGCGGATGTAGTATTACAACGAAGATTAATTAAAGTTAATAAAGAACTACAAGCTAATGCAATTAAGCTGCTAATAAAAGCAATTCCCATATTTTGTAATGGGATTTGGAATTGATCAATAAAATTATCAGCTTCTACTCCAATATTACTAATGGTTTCATTTAAGCTATATAAATTCCTAGTAATACCTAAGAAAGTTCCAAATAATCCAAATGCTAATAATAGATTAGGAAAAATACGACAAAAATAGTCCCATTTTTTCACAAGATAATGAAGTCCAGAAAAAAGGAAATTTTTCTTGATCATAAACTCCATCTACTAATGCTTCAGTGTTAACTCTTTCTAAGACTAAACTGGCTTGTTTAAATCTTTCTTCTAAGATAGCGACGATTTTGGGTTGACTACCACGACTTTCTTGATAATTCAAAAGTCTTCTAACTTTCTTCGCTGCATCCACTAAATAGCGGTATAGAGCAATTCTAAGACAAATGGCAAAGAAAGTTAAAATAATAAGTATTAGGGTTAGGAAAGGCGAGATAAGGGGGAAATAAATCAATCCAGTCAAACATAATACAATCCTCAAATTTTTTTATAATCCTAATAATTTGGCTTTGGCTGCTTTAAATTCTTCTTCCGTCAAAAAACCATTTTCTCTCGCTTTAATCAATTTCTCTAATTGTTCCATCCCATTTGATGAAAAACTAGCAGGAGTATTAACAGTTTTAGGAGGTAATGAGGTTTGATCAATTGAAGGTTGAGAAGTCGAAGAAGTTAGAATATTTTTATTTAATTGTTCATTATTTTGTTTATTGATTTCATCTTCAAGTTTT
>NZ_PRLH01000060.1 GCF_003013815.1 Cyanothece sp. BG0011
GTTTACTTTGATTTCACCTCCTATCTCTGATAATTTAGTGATTAAACCTTTTGTGTTAGAATAAGAATTTAATTCAAAGATACTGATCTCTTTTCTAACCGTTAACCAATGATAAATATCAGCTTTTGGTGCATCTACCATCATATACAATGAAATAATCAACATCAGAATATTATATAAATTAAATAACCAAATTAATTGTAATCCTCCCAATAACTGGGTTTCAACTAGACTAGAATTATTGCTAAAAACTAGAAACATACTATAACTAAGACTAAGACAATTTAATGCTAATAAAATAAAGAGAGGATAAGCCAATTTTTCATTAAAGATAAAACGTTCTTGTGATAATCCTTTGGGAGTTACTTTAAACCCTTCAGAAAAGGGACGAGAAAGGACTTTAAATACATTAGTTGCTAACGGAATACATTGACTCACTGAATATAAATCAGAGAGAATTGCAGAACGAGAATAACGATTAATCCATCGGTAGGTTTGCCAAGTTAATAAATAGTAAGGTAAGCCATAAGTTAACCATCCAACTAAGGTTAATTTTAAAGGAGTAATGCCGAAACAAGTGATTAATAAGGGGAATAATAAGAATATTATTCGCGGAATTTCACCAAACCATTGTAAGATGCCTTCAAAATGGGCTAACCTTTGTATTAAAGTTAAACCAGGAATAGTTAAGGGATTCGCATTAACAAAAAATGCTTGTAAGGTTCCTCGACTCCATCTTAATCTTTGCGATAAACGGCCTGAAATATTTTCGGGTGCTAATCCTGCGCTCAATTTTTCATCTAAATAAATACATTTATAACCTTTTGCACTCAATTTTATCCCAGTATAATAATCCTCACTAACCGATTCTGTGACAAACCCACCTATGTCGTCAAGATAACTTTTTCTAACAATAAATGAACTTCCATAACAAACCATTGTCTCAATAGAATCTCTAATTAACTGATAGTGACGGGAAAATATTTCGACTTCATCGGTCAACTCTTTTTCTAGTCCTAAGTTACGGGCGATTGGGTCAATATTATAAAAGTTCTGATTCGTTTGAACTAAGGCAATTTTTGAACTTTGAAAAAAGCCCACAGTTCGATTTAAGAAATTAATAGAAGGGATAAAGTCTGCATCAAAAACAGCTATTAATTCTTCATTAATTTGACTGAGTGCATTGTTTAAATTACCGGCCTTGGCACCATTATTATTTTCTCTGGTAATATACTTGCATCCTAAGACTTCTGTTAATTGCTTCATTTCTTGTCGTCTTCCATCATCTAATAAATAGATATTTTTATGAGGATAATTGATGTTTTGACAGCCTAAAATGGTTCGTCTAAGAATAAATATTGGTTCGTTATAAGTGGTAATTAAAATCGCAACAGAAGGGATAAACTGATGATTGATAACATCACGGGAAAGTTCAGCAGCTTGATGACGACGATCTTTGATTTTTAAGGTTAGGTAAAGTTGCAATAATGTGCCAAAGGTGAATAGTATTTCTATCCCTAATAAGAGTAAACTAAAAATACTATTAGTTATATTAGATAAATTTAAGGTTGATAGCGATCGCCAATATAAATAACGAAGGGTTAATGTCATTAAAATAGTAACAATTAATCCCCGTGACCAAGCTTTAGAACTAGGGGATAATTTCATGATAATTTGAGTTAGAATAACTAAAATAAGCGTAGGTATATATAAATAAATCTCCTCTAACCCGACAGTGACCTCTCTTAAACAGGAAAATAAAGCAATGGCTATCAAAAAGCCAACGATTGCTAATAATATAAAAATGAGAGGTGGTTGAGATACATTGCTGAGAAGCAATTGTAATCTGGATTTTTTCTGAGTTGTTGGATCGGGTTGATTGTCAACGCTTCTAAACATGAGTGATTAGATAAGAGATAAGAGTAATATTTCTATTCTAATCATTCATATCTTAAATTATGGTGAGAAAAAAATGAGAATTTCTTGAAACAAACTAGATAAAATGTATCTTATTTAACTGAAATTTTAAGCATGAAAAAGGTGGGACAATCCCACCCCCAAAAACGCAGGCTATATATTTATTATCCCATCATATTAGTAAAGAAATCAATAGTTTCTTTTAAAACCATGACAAATTGGTCAATTTCTTCATAAGTATTATAAAAATATAAACTGACTCTCGCACTTCCTGAGGCATCAAATAGACGGTGTAAAGGTTGGGTACAATGGTGTCCGGAACGAATGGCAACCCCTTCATGATCTAAAAGGGTGGATAAGTCACTGCCGTGAATTCCTTCTATGTTAAATGCAGCTAAGGCCGCCCTTCCTTTTCCTTCTTTTGTGGGTTTGGGTCCGTAAATTCTGAGGTTGGGAACGTCTGCTAATTTACGAAACAAATAACCGGTCAATTCTTCTTCATAAGCATGAATCTTATCCATGCCGATTTGGGTTAAATAATCAACAGCAGCCCCTAAGGCGATGGCTTCTCCAATGGCGGGGGTTCCGGCTTCAAATTTATGGGGTAATTCTCCGCAAGTAAAGCCATCAAAAAACACTTCGTCAATCATTTCTCCACCCCCTAAAAAGGGTGGCATGGCTTCTAAAATAGCTTGCTTTCCATATAAGAAACCCACCCCCGATGGACCACACATTTTATGGCCACTGGCCACTAACCAATCACAGTCCATGGCTTGTACATCAATGGGCAGATGGGGAACACTTTGACAAGCATCAATTAAGACTTTGACTCCCTTTTCATGGGCTAATTGAATGACTTCTTCAACGGGATTAAGACAGCCTAATGTATTAGAAACGTGAACAATTGTAACTAATTTAGTTTTCTCCGATAATAAGGATTTGAAAGCCTCTAAATCGAACTCTTCATTCTTAGTTAATGGCACATATTTGATGACTGCCCCGGTTTGTTTAGCAATAATTTGCCAAGGAACTAAATTACTGTGATGTTCCATCACTGAGGTAATAATTTCATCGCCGGGTTGAAGATGATTTAAACCCCAACTATAGGCAACCAAGTTAATGGCTTCGGTGGCATTTCTGGTGAAAACAATTTCTTTTGGAGATGCGGCCTTAACGAAGTTAGCAATCTTCTCTCTTGCCCCTTCGTAGGCTTCCGTTGCCCTGACACTTAAGGTATGGGCCCCACGATGAACATTGGCATTATCTTTTTCATAATAATGACGTAGGGCATCGAGTACCGCCACCGGTTTTTGAGAAGTAGCAGCACTATCTAAATAAAGTAAGGGCTTACCGTGAATTTCTTGATGTAAAATTGGGAAATCGTCACGGACTTTTGAAGCTAGGGTTTTTTCTTGAATAGCAGTCATAATTGAAGTCAGAAGTTTTCTTATCTTTGGAGGTCTAAATTTACGCCTCTGCAGTACGACATACCACACATTGCGTTAATCGTTGTTGCAGAGATTCAAGGGGAATTCGTTCTAAAATTTCAGTGGCAAAGGCATCAATTAAAAGATGACGGGCATCGGTTTCGTTTAAGCCTCGACTTTGTAAATAAAAGAGTTCATCGGCCTCTAATTGGCTAATGGTTGCCCCGTGGGAACATTTAACATTATCTGCGGTAATTTGTAGTTCGGGTTTGGTATTAATTCGGGCTTTGGGTGATAGTAATAGGTTGCGATTTAACTGGGTTGCGTTAGTTAATTGGGCTGGTTTGGGTACGAAGATTTTGCCATTAAAAACCCCTCGACCATTACCATCAATAATACACTTGTGTAATTGATGGGTAACCCCATAGGGATGATTGAGACAAACGGCTGTATGCGTATCCGCTAGTTGCTCATGATCAATCATGGTTAACCCGTTAAGATGGGTTTCGGTTTGTGTTCCTTGCTGCCACATTTGTAGGGTATGACGAGATAGTTTTGCCCCTAAATTAACTTCGTTACAAGTGTAGTGACTATCTTGATTTTGGCTGATGGCACTCTTGCCAATGTGAAAGCTATCTCCTAATTCTCTTTGAATGCGACTGTGATTGATTTGGGCATTATTATCTAACCAAATTTCTGTGACAGAATTGGTAAAATAAGGTTGGTTTTTTTCATCATCTGAACAAGAATCTGTAACCGTGGCATAATACTCCACAAAGGATAAACTAGACCCGGTTTCGGCGATAACTAATGTTCTCGGTTGGATTAAGGTTGGTGTCTCATTTCCAACGGTAAGAAAGAGCAATTGAATGGGGGTTTCAATGACAATATTTTTGTTAACCCAAATCACCGCAGCATCCCTAAACCCGGCTGTATTTAAGGCCGTAAATGCGTCTTTTTCTCCTTCTTGTTTCCCTAAATAATCAGCAATTTTGCTATTTTTTGTATCGGGTAAATTGCTTAAGTTACCCACATAAATATCTTCAGGTAAACTCGATACATTAGATAATTCAGAATTGTATTCCCCATTAACAAAAACGAGGTAACTTTGTTGGGCTTCAGGTAAGATAAAATTATCAATAATAGTTGGAGTAACTGTCTCAGTTTTTGCTGTTTGAAATGCTAACTGGTATAGGTCTGATAAATCCGTAAACCGCCATTCTTCATCCTTTTTGCTCGGAAGGGTTAATTCTTGAACTTGAGAAACGGCATTTTTCCTTAAGGTTTGCAGATACTCAGTGTCAATGATGGGCGCATTAGCTTGACACTGCTGTAATAGATTACTTAAGCAGGTTTCTGGACTGGTTTTGTCGAGGGTTGGGTTATTCATGCAGTTAAGGTCAATAATCGACAGTTAAACTCTCTGTTGTTGCAGGTTTCGTCTGTTTCAACGGTTAATGCAATCTCATGACTCAACCTGAGTCTGTATTCATTTTACAATACTTTAGCAACAAAAATGTTGTTAAAGTTGCTTTTTCCTTTTTCTAATAATTCCTTAAGGTTAAAAGGGTATGTATTATATTTGTATTTCTTATCAAAGGATTTTTGGACAATTTGAGCAAAAATAGTAGTCTTTGCTACAAAATGCTTCGGAAATTGTTCAAGTACCCCACAGAATTATTGCAAAAAATCTTCAATAAGCAACGAGAGAATGGGCTTGACAAGGCATACTACTTTTTTGTATATTTATGGATAGTGTTAGGTTATTGTGGAGAAAGTGTGGGTCTAGGTAGGGGTAGATTAAGGTAAAAAATAAAAGTCTGAATAAACAGCAGCTTGACCTTGATAAGTTTGTTGGTCATCTATCACATTCCAGACAATACCGTTATTAATTTTAAAGCGTTTACCCGTCTTAGTAATACGGATGGTAGAGAAACGGGAATAACCTGTTTCCGTTGTTTGGGCCAGAAGGCGATCGCGTTCTTGTTGTTCGATGGCTTCTGCTGTTTTCTTAGAGGGGGTTTGGAGCAATTCAGACCAAGTTAACTCCCAGATATCTAACGCCTTCTGATTACCGTAATTAAAGATAGGATCGTGTTGAGTCCCGTGAGAAACCACAATAAAATCAGCTTCAAACAGTTGTTGTGAGACTTCTATGGCATCGGTCTTAACCTCAATGATACCAAAATGTTCAAACAAAGAATGACCCAGCCAATGGTCAAAACTGCTGAGAATTAACTGTGTTCTTTGGATAACCGTTTCTTGTTGCCAAGGCTGATGATTCATACGCTGTTCATTATTTAAAGTTCCATTTGAGACTGCAGGGGAGCAGGGAGTGGGGAGTAGGGGAGATGTTTTTAAATCGTTTTACAGCCAATAAAAACAATTTAGACCGTGAGAAGATAGTCATATTATGTATTCTCATTATTACTTGTGTTTTACACGATTTTCTTGATCAATCGCTCCGTCTTACGGCGCGGGGTCGCCCGTCTCCGGAGCTCCCCCCAACCCTAACTAAGATACTTGTGATTTGCATAGCTTAATTAGGGATTAACAAATACGCCGATACCGTTGTGAACTCTAGCTGCAGTGACAGGAGAGCGATCAATTAACTGTCCTCCTAACACTAAACCCGTCGAACTTCCCCCATCGAGATTAAGGGCATCTGTTGCCCCTAAACGTTCCATAATTAGGGCCATTTCGTCTAAACTTGCCCCACTACCTCCCACACGGGTATGAACAGCCACTAACATGATGGTACCTCGTTGGCTCAGTCCGATAGCACTGCGAGAGGCTTTTTGTTGTTGAAACCCTTTACTAAACTTTTCACTCTCAGCATTTAAAACAACTCTGCGGTTGCTCATTAATAACGGTCCGGCCCCTAAAATATGGGATAATTGATTAAATTCAGTGGGGATAGTATCACTTTGTAGAGTCACTCCTGTACCGCGAGCAAAAATATTAGGAGAAACAGCATTTTTACGAATGGTTAAAAGATAGCCATTACTCGGAATAGGATAAGCTTTCGTGCCGGCTTTTCCTGCTTGTTCTTGATAAATAACTTGATTATTTTCCACATAAATAATGGTTTCATTATCGCTTAAAGGGGTATAACTTTGACCCCATTCAGAGGTATAACGGGAGACTCCCCCTTGAATATAGCCACTATTTAAAAATGCAATGGGAACTTTATTACCTGTTGCGGTGATTAAGGTTTCTTGTAAAGCCAATCGATTCATGAGAACTTGACCTTTTTCGTTCCAACCAATGGCACCCCGACCCAAAATCGGACTGGATAACCAATTATTATCTTGACGAATAGCCCCTAAGGGAAGTTGATTGTTACGGTTAAAAAAGCCCCCATTAATGGCAGCAGCCGCTTGCCATTTTTGAGCGGTGGTTACTAAAGGTGCGGTTCCCGTTTGTCCGTTAACATTAGTGGTAATGGGTTTAAGGGAAATATTCGGCGATCGCTGATTAATTTCTAACCAATTGACGGGAAAGGTTTCTTGTTTTCTCCCATTATTAATGGTGACTAATTGTTGTCGCCAAATAATTCCCTTAGTCCAAACAATTTCTTTCGGAACCATCCCATCATTGCGAACATCAATGACGATACGATTCGGGTTCGATAAACTAAATACATTTAAACCATGTGCCGTGGGTAAATTAACATGAACCTTGGTTAAATTTCCCGTATCTTCTAGGGAAAATAAAGAAGAATCGAGGGGGACAGAAACGCCACTCCCTAGATCATCTTCATCGGTATTAATTAAAGGTTTGGGAGAGGAAGACGTATTATAATCAGATAATTTGGTTTGAGACGCTTTCCCTGAAATCATGACCACACCGTGGCCTTTCGCCTGACTAATTTGCCAAACCGTAGGACGATCAACCTCTAAAACAATGCGTTTTCCCCAGGTTTGATTCCCTTGACGAATGTTATTAATTTGCGCTAGGGGAAAATTTAAGTTTAAGGTGTTGTTATTAACTTGTAATTCCCCACCGGCTAATTGAATTAATTCAGTAATATCCAAGTAGCGATAAGGAGCAATAAAACGAGCTAAAACCGGTAAAGGTTGGCCTGAGTTTGTCCCAAACCAACGAACCGGTTGTAAGCTAGGATCGTTCGTGCTGAGTAATTCTAAACCCAGTAAATTCATGGCCCCAATATCACTAATGCCGATGCGTATTTTATCTCCCTGTTGCCATTGAGTCCAAGGAATCTTATAAGTCTTGCCATTGAGCGTAATGTCTTGTCCTTGTTGAATAGAATTAGAGGCTTCTACTGCTGCAATGGTGGGTGTTAAGGTAACCTTGGCTGTATCTGTTGGGGGTGAATTACCAAAACACAAATAGACTAACAACGTTGTGGTTAGGGAAATCGAAAAAAGACTCAATGGATACCAGGGAAGTTTCGTCACTCGTCACGCCTCGTTCTCAATGAATTGGCAGTATTGTAACACAGGGTTTGCTGAGGATAACCGAGAAGCGGATGTCGACTTTAATCTTTTTAAGGTTTGAAGGATCAATGATTAAACGTTAGCTAATTTTTTGATACTGGGGACTGAGAAGTTAGGGCTTTCTTCTAACAAATAATCGAGAAAGGCTTTGGTAATGACAGATAATTGTTTACCCCCTAGATAGGCGACATACCAACGACGTTGAATGGGAAAATTCTCTACGTCTAAGACCGTTAACTCACTATCGATGCCTTCAGAAATCAACGTATGTTGAGATAAAACAGAAATGCCTAAACCACCAGCAATGGCTTGTTTGATGGCTTCGTTACTGCCTAATTCTAATCTGACATGAACGGATATGTTGTGTTCATCAAAAAGATTTTGGACGGCTCTTCTGGTGCCTGAACCTTCTTCCCTCATAATAAAGGGTTCTCCTTCTAAAGCACTCATAGGAATGTTTTGTTTACCCGCTAAAGGATGGTTTTTGAGCGCAATGACCACTAAAGGGTTATCTAAAAAGGGTTGAGTGGATAAATCTAAGGCTTGAGGAGGGTTACTGACGATGTAGAGATCATCTTCATTGTCTAGCATTCTACGCTGAATTTGTTGATGATTGGTGACCTTAAGAGATACTTCTATGCCTGGATATTGCTGGCAGAAAGAGCCTAAAATTCTCGGGATGAAGTATTTAGCGGTGGTAATGACCCCTAAACGTAATTGTCCCTGTTTAGTGCCTTTTAAATCGGCCACTTTCATCTCGAAATTATCTAACCTTTCAAAAATTTCTTGGCAAGTTCTCAATAGTTCTTGTCCTGCTTCTGTGAGGTAGAGACGCTTACCAATTTGCTCAAATAGGGGAAGGCCAATGGTTTTGGTGAGTTGTTTAATTTGACTAGAGACGGTCGGTTGCGTGATAAATAACTCTTCGGCTGCACGGGTAAAACTGCCATGTCGTGCTGTCGCTTCAAAGACCTTTAACTGGTGTAAGGTTGCTTGTATCAATGCTTCTGTCCTCTTATGTGCGATGTGAGTGATAGGAAAATATGTCTTTATGATGCGCGATACATCTTTTATCATAGACTTGATTCCATAGTATATCAAACTGAGGTTGAAATAAGTCTATTCTTAACCGAAGGATTAATGTAACATAAACAACTGTTTTCTGACTCAACTCGTTGTATCCTCTCCCCAGAGAGTTATATTGCTAGTAATAAATACCTATGTCTAATTCTAACGTAGAAATTTGTCCCGTGTGTGGTGTCAAAATTATCCGAAGTATCGGAGGTGATAGAGTTATTTTTTCGTCGGGTCCAGTGGGGACTCGGGCCCGGTTATGGGCTAGGGTTTGTAATTATGCCAAAAAATCGGGCTGTATCAATCAAGATCAAGAAACCATTGGTAAAGTACACGAGAATGATTATTATAATCCTATAAAATAATACCTTAAAAATAACACCTTTGCTTAGATAAAGTCAGGAGTTTAGCAATCATCTAACTTCTGTCTCCTCTCAACTTGGAAATTTTAAGGATGGGTTTTTCTATTAAGCAAAAAATAGCCCAGATTTTCTAGAGCAAACCCAATCAACAAACCGAATAAATGACTTAGCATACTCACTTGAGGAATAAGGGTATCAGAGACCAATTGTAAACTAATAACCATGATCATGATAAGTAGTCTTTTACGGTTAATCGCTGATTTATCCTGTAACCATTTTCTTAAAAAAATGGCAGTTAAACTCCCTACTAATCCCATGATAGAAGCAGAAGCACCAACAACAATATAATCTAGTTTATTAGCATAAAGAGCCACATAAGAAAAGATAAACATAGACCCCACTCCACTCAAAATATAAATGATAATATAATGATATTTATTGCTCAAAGATTCAACTAAATTACCGATAATATAAAGGGCAAACATATTCATTAAAAAATGTCCCCATCCATAATGTAGAAAGTTAGCAGTAACTAACCGCCAAAATTCACCTTGCCAGACAACCATAGGCACTAACGCGCCGAGTTGATATAAACTTTCAAGGTTTTCACTACCACCAAAGCTAATTTCTGTCATAAATCCTAAAGAATTAAGGATAATAAAAAATAGCGTAAATTTTTGTATTTTAAAATTAAAAGTTTTATAATTTTCCTTCATTGGTTTTTCTTTAAAATTAAGTTGAAAAAGAATTTTATAGTTACTGTTTTTGATTTTATTTAAAAAAGGAATTGATCTTTGTTTGATTCTCCATTGGATAGATGACTTTAATAGATGATGATCCTGTAAGTATTTTTGAAGTATAATTTTGTAATTATTTTTATTTTGATCCCTGACTGTCTTGGCTGTTACTAACCAAAATTCCTGTAAATATTTCGGATAAAAAGATAATTCAGATTGCAACAACTTTTTGACTGCTAAAAATTGACCCGAAAAAGCAAAGGCAGATAATTTAATCCGAGAAATATAAGAGTATTTTTTGTATTTTAATAAAACAGACTGAACTTTTAAAAGATTTTGAAATAATTGATTTAATTCCCCTGTTTCTCCCAAAGTTCTGATATAATAAGTAAGTAAAAGAGGATCTCGCCATAATATTTTTTGCTCAAGTTGATAATTAAACCACTGTAAACAACTCTGCCAATCTCCCAAAATTTCATAAGTAAAGAGTTGATAATAATGAGAAAATATAGGGAGAGTATTATTATTTTTATTCAACAAATTAATCGCTTTTTTTCTATTGCCCTTGTCAGCTAATTCTAAAGCCAATAATAACCGATAATAGTTTTGCCAATAGGGAGTAAAATGTAAAACCATCAATTTAGATAAAAGTCGCCGAGATTGGTGATAGTTTTGAATTTCAAATAAACGATTAATCCGACGTAATCCCCACTGAGGAATCAGTAAGAAAATTATCAATAAACTTCCCCCTATCCAAGCACTTAAATTGAGATGAAAAACTAATAATAAAGCCGTCACTAGAATAATGGAAAAAGCAATAATTATCCATCCATCATTTTTAGTAAGAATGCCTTGAAACGTTTGTATGATAGTAACTAAACAAGTGGAAAAAACTGTTATAATAATAAGAATATTAATATCGATCATTCTTAAGTGCTGTGAGAGTAAAAAATAAAAGCGACAGTAATAAAATCATAGACTGTCGCTTTTAGGAGAAAGAGAATTTAAGAATTAGCAGGAAACGTCAATTCAAACTCTTCAATTAATTCATCAAGTTCTTCGAGGGCTTGTTTAACATCCACTCGTAAAATGCCTAAATCGGGTTTTTCCAAAAGTTCAACTAAAAAGCCTCGTTTACTTTCAATTAATTTGACCTGTTCTTGAATTGTTTCTTTATCCATTCCTTTGATCCTAAAGTGAACACTAACTATAGGATAAACAATCTTGAGTCTTCTGATCTAGCATTCACCCAAAATTCTCTAAAAAATCAATTATTTCTGATTTAAGGGTTTCCCTCTTTTCTTAAGTACCCATCACGAGGATAATAAAATTTAAAGCGATCGCAAAATACAGGAATTTTATGTTAAGGAAACTTTCATTAGCTAGAATCGGACTGACAGTGGGAGGCATATTAACCATCATTGGTTTTGTCGCCTATGCCATGGATAATCCTACCCTTAATTTAGCCGGATTTTTCTATGGAGTCCCCATTTTATTAGGGGGACTGGCCCTAAAGGCGGCCGAACTTAAACCCATTCCCTATAGTCAAGTCCCATCAGCAGAAATTATAGCTTTAAGGGAAGAAAAAGCCACCCCAACTCAAGATCAAATTCGTAAAGATGTCACCCGTTATCGTTATGGACAAGAAGCCCATCTTGATGACTCTCTCGAACGGTTAGGATTAAGTCCTACGGACGAAGATAGACCGATTTTAGTGGCCATTCGAGAAGAAAACCTTGAGGGCAATTATGCTTTAATATTAGAATTTGAATCTCCTTTTATTTCCTTAGAAACTTGGCAAGAAAAAAAAGAAAAAATTACCAAGTTTTTTGGTCCCGGTATCTCAGTAACCATTGACGGCAAAGAAGATAATAAAGTCGATGTTTTCTTAATTAGTTTAGGGAAGACCGCAGAAAGTTAAAACAAAGGTAACAGGAAATAACTGATTCCTGTTACCGAGTTAATTAAGTGGATGAATTTAAGACATTTTATCAAGGATTTTTTGGACAATTTCCATGCCACTAAAGGCTTGCCAACCGAATAAACCGACAATAGCCGTATTCAGGGTAATATGGGTGTAACGGGCTAACTCATTACCTTTCTGCATAAGAGGAGACAGAGAAGCCGAAACCGCAATTAACCCAGTCATGGTTAAACCCACTAATAAATGGGGGCCGACGAATAATTTACCATTGTTGATATAGGTAACCGCCATACCACCGAGGTTGCCTAATACCATTAAACCTAAGAGCAAAGAACCTAATTGATAATGTCGAGTGCGAAAATCTTTTTTTAATAAATCTTTTTTGGTATCTTTTTCAGCAAAGCGAGTCCGTCGCCATTGAATCCCTAAATATAGAGCATAAAGGGTTAAGGCGAATAAAATCCACATGAGGATAGGATGGCCAAACTGTGACCACACTTTTATGGGTTCTGGAATATCTATGGTCATAAAGTGTTCCCTAACAAGGTGTAAGAGTCAGTTACAAAACTTAACTTAACATAAATTGTAGACTAATAAGTCGTTTGACACAATCGAAGATAAACTAAAAATTTAAGGAGTCAGTGAAAAATGTTGTTCAAAATACGTCAAGTTTTTATTGTTTTCTCTCTTAGTGTTTTATTACTATTAACCTCTTGTGCCACTCAAGCCCCATCAAGATTTGACCAAGCGCAACAAGAAAGCACTCAAAGAGGCAGTAGTGCAGTGGTTAAAGAATCAGAGTCAGGGGGCAGTTTTAATCAGTTTTTCCCCCCTTCTGGTGGCGGATATGAGCGTGTTTATACCCAAGAGAAAAAAGGATTTGCAGAAGCGAAATTGAAAAAAGACGGTAAAGAGATGGCCATGTTAGCCATTTCTGATACTCTCAATAATCCCAGTGCAGCCAAAAAATTTGAAAAAAGTACCCAGAGTATTGGGGGTTATCCTGCGGTTTCCCAAGGGAGTACCGGAACGGCCGTATTAGTAGGCGATCGCTATCAAGTTAAAGTATTGTCTCGCGATCCGGGGTTTTCTGAAGGCGATCGCCAAGCTTGGTTAGAAAAGTTTGATCTCAATGGGTTATCACAGTTGAAATAATTATTAATGATCAATTGATAAAGAGCGTTTCATCATTTCTAAAGCCACTCTCAGATTAGCTTGTGTCCATAATAAAGGAGTGGCATCTCCTGGGACATAAGCTTCTTTTTCTAAGTAGTATAATTCAGGACATTTAAAGCCACCAAAGGGACTATCTGAGGCGGTAATTTGCCCTAAAGAACGATTAAGATAATAAGTTTGTTGTTCTAGATAGTTTTTCTCTTGTGTTTGTTGAAATTTAACCCCAAAAATAGCAGAAATAATGGGATCAAAAATGCACCATTGGGCTTCTTCTCCTAATTGTAATTCTCGGTTATTCTCTTTAAACCATTGTTCTCTATCGGTGGAAAGGGTTGTCCGAATTTCAGAAGGAACTTCTTTATAGTTTTTACACCAAAAAGAATCTTTTAAATAGCGTCTAATTCCATAATCTCCTTTTAAATTTTCAATGACATCGTTAAGAATTCTCTCAGCCATTTCTCCTTTAATCATTTGCAGGGGATAAATTAAAAACAGTAAAGCGGAGTCATAGCGGCGTTGTTTCGGTTGTTCTTGAATACATTCTGAGGGTAAAATTTTAGCTAGTTCTTCTTTACCTTTTGCGATTAATTCATTAATCAACTCAAGATTAATTACTGTATCATTTCCTTTTAAATCATTAGTTAACGGTAATTCTTGAAACAATCGTTTAAACTCAGTTAAACCAGCTATAACTACCCCAATACTAGAGGCTTCAATTTTGGTTTCTTCTTCCCAATGTCCGCTATCTTCATCTTGCCAATATTCAATGGTATGAAAATAAGCCACAAAAAGACTGATCGTTTCTAATTGTTCAATGGTTGTATTGAGTCTTTTTTCTCGGACTAATTTACAATAAAACCAGACAAAATATCCCAAAGCATCATTTTGACCATGGTTCCATTCTTGGTCAATTTCTGCTAAAGTTTCTCCCTGAAAACGAATATGGGGACGCTGCATCATTTCATCTTTATCCACTTGGCCAGCAATAATATTTAAAAACCGCGATCGATGAGTCTGGAAATATTGCATTAAAGTATGAACAGTTTTAACTGCTATCTGGATTTGACCACAAACATAATGAGTATAAGCTAAGTAAATATTATCCCTAACCCAAACATTGCTATATCCTGTATATTCAGTATCGGAGATAACCACAGCAGCCGGAAACAAGCCATTATCTAAACGAGGAAACTCAAAGGTTTTGTGTTGTTCTAACAGTTGAGTAATCCCTTGAATATGAGATAAAGAGTAATCCGAAGTAATTAACTGACCAATGGTTTGATTATGAATAATCATTATTTTTTTGCCGTGAGAAAACTATATTATGTAACGGGTAACTAATAATTGAATAAGTGTAACCATCAGAGATCAGGTGTATTATTATTGATCATTAACAAGACTGGACTTTAGGTAAAACCTCTGATCATTCTAAGTGATACACGAAGTTATACATAACGCTAACATTAACGCTAACATCAACGCTAACGTCAACCACGGATAATAGGAGTAGGGGAAAATAACTAGATCCTACGTATATCCTATGAAGACTGTTAACATTCTTGATGTCGCTATTCATAATCTTTCAATCCGAGAACTACTCAACTCTCTGAATCATCAAGGGGGCGTTGTCGTCACCCCTAATGTAGATCACCTAATGAAACTCCGTAAAGATGCTGAATTGAGGGATGTCTATCAGCAGTCAGATTATCGAATATGTGACAGTAAAATAATTCAGTTTGCCTCCTATTTCTTAGGGACACCCATTCAAGAAAAAATTTCGGGATCGGATTTGTTTCCGGCTTTCTATGAATACAACAAAGAGAACGAAAACATCAAAATCTTTTTGTTAGGGGCCCAAGAAGGGGTAGCCAAGATTGCCCAAGAAAAAATTAACAACAAAGTGGGCAGAAATATTATTGTAGATTGTTATTCCCCTGCTTATGGTTTTGAGAAGGATGAAGAAGAATGTCAAAGAATTCTAGAGAAAATCAGAGCATCGGGGGCTACTGTTTTGGCTGTGGGGTTAGGTGCGCCCAAACAAGAAAAATGGATTAATCGTTATAGACACCAATTGCCTGGGGTAAAAATATTTTTAGCGATCGGTGCGACAATTGATTTTGAAGCAGGATATAAATCCCGTTCTCCTAAATGGATGAGTGAAGCAGGATTAGAATGGTTATATCGTTTATTGTCTGAACCTAAACGGCTTTGGAAACGTTATCTAATTGAAAGTATGCCATTCTTTGGTTTAGTGATGCGTCAAAAAATGAAGAGTATAGCTTCTGCACAACCTTTTTTTTTTAGACAATCCTCTCAAAAAATTAGTCAGAAGAAGTTGACACTAATTAGATTGTGGATCACTCTTTTAATGTTAACTAAAATAGCTTTTTAAAGCGTTTCTCAGCCTCATGAGGCTTCGGCCAAGTTCCTAATGGTACGCTTTTAATTTCTTATCTGTTCCCTATTCCCTAAAACTACAAAACTTTGTACTTCCCAAGTATAGTAACTGTTATAATAAGATTAATTATTTTTAATTATTTGCTCAATTTGTTGATACAAGTCTTCTAGTGTAGAAGAATTATCAAGAACCACATCAGCCTTTTTAACTTTATCTTCAATGGGCAACTGGCTTTTAATGCGAGCGATCGCCTCTTCTTCACTTAAGTGGTTCCTATTCATTAATCGTTGTAATTGTTGTTCATAAGAACAGTAAACCACCCAAATTTCTGTTACTAAATGGGTTAATTGAGATTCAAATAATAACGGAATATCTAAGAGAATAATCTCCTGTTGAGATTGTTTAATTTCTTCTTGAAATCGTTGTCTAACATAGGGATGAATTTGACATTCTAACCATTGTTTTTCTCTCGAATTATTAAAAATAAGATTACCTAATTTCTTACGATTTAATTCCCCGTTCTCGAAACAAATATCGGAGCCATATCGCTCTTTAATCGTTTGTAAAATAGGAGAATTTTTTTCAACCGCTTCCCTAGCGTAAGTATCAGCATCTAAAACCTGAATATGGCAAACAGTGGCTAAATAATGAGAAACCGTACTTTTTCCTGTTGCGATTCCTCCGGTTAACCCAATAATGCGTTTTGAGCGTTCATTCATGGTCAAAAACTAAAATAAGCCTAGAATTTTCAAGGATTCTAAAAAAAAGCTGATAAACTTGACATACCCTAGAAAAATGAAACTGTTATGAAGGTATTAAGGTGTCCTAAGTGTAGAGGAAAACTAGAACCAATTATTTATGAGGGTATCGAAGTCGATCGCTGTTGTCAATGTAGTGGGATTTGGTTTGACTCATCAGAAGCTGAAAACCTTAAAAAGCTCAGAGGTTCAGAAAAAATTGATATTGGACACTTAAGTCAAGAAAATGACAAAGAAGTTTTAGAAACGGATGTGTTTTGCCCCCATTGTGATCTGGCCATGATCAAAATGTTTGATATTGATAAACATCCTATTTGGTACGAAACCTGTCCTCAATGTCAAGGCATTTGGTTCGATGCCGGGGAATTCAAAAAATTTAAAGATAACTTTGCTCATCCTAAATTATTATCCAAAGCCTTGAATCTGTTTAGCTTTAAGAAAAAATAATCACTCTCGTGCAAAAAGTTAAAGGCGATACTTAACAATGTGTTTGAAAGTACCGCCTTGGTTTTACCAATAATTAAATTTTGCTCTTGTCACCAAATTCTCTAACTCCCTGATAACACCAACCTTACCACATACCAGGAACAGGCTCAGGAGGAGGCGCAATTTCAGCTTGATTTTCTTCCATAGGAGGTAAACTGACATCAGGACGATCCCAAGTAATATCGGTTCTGGTTACTAAGGGAACTTCCCGTAAATCTAAACGAGATACCCAACGGGGACGAGCTTCAGCAACATAGACATCCAGGTCAGGTCTTTGGTCACTAATAATAACCCATTTACCGTCTTCTTCTCTCATGATGACATCGGCACCAGCAACTAAAGTAGGCCAGTAACCAGGCATTTGAGCGGTAACGTGCCAAACGTCCCGTTCTCCTGTGGTCAAGCCAACGTCATAATTCATTCTGACGTGAGCATTTTTTTCCTGACCAGCAGAAATGATTTGAACTTGAGCTACGTCTCCGGTAACACCACGAATACGACCGATGATATAGTCTTCAAATTTGAATTCTAACCAATCGGCACGATAAACATCGATGGGATCTTGGAGAACATGACCTCGTAATTGACTAACAAGAACCTCTTCTTGAGCAGGTTCTGCTTGAGCAGGGGAAATCCCCAGTAAGGATAAGCCGAGGGCTAATCCTGCTAACATATTTGAGTGTTTCATAAACACGATGACCTCACTCCAACCTAATTGGGTAAACTATAATTGGGTAAACTGTTCTTTGACACTTTTAAGGATAGTTTAGTTCCCAGGTAGGGGCCTAGAATTTTAACTATCCTTTTATAAGTGTGGAGAATTCGTTGAGAAAAACAGTCTGTCTAGAGGCGTAGATCTCAAATCTTGCACCTTCGATAATTCCCCAACCCCTTAGCCCCACACCCCCCACACCCCCCTTTAAAAGGGGGGCAGGGGGTGTGGGGGGTGTGGGGGGGTAGGCAAGAGGATTTTATTTTGATCGAACTTGTTGGCTTAACTAGGGTTTAATTTGTCTAAAATGCCACTGAAATCGATATTTTTGAAGAAATCCACTAATTTTTGCACCCATTGAACTTTATTGGCCTGAGGAAGTTCTTGAGACGAGGGGGTTACTGTCTCAGGTTGAATCGTTTCGGATAAGGGCGTTGAAGTGTCTTGTGTTACCGTCTCTGATGAGTCTTGAAGAGAGATGTCATCATTCGTTACGGTGGTGTCGTTTTCTGGTTCAGTGGGTTCGACGATAGTTTCGGGTTCCTCTGTTACGTTTTCAGTCTTAGAGGGGGTTACAGTTTCCGAGGAAACGGGTAATGGTTCTGGGTTTTCAGTTTCTTGAGTAATGGTTTCATCAGAAGCAGGTAATGGTTCTATCGTTTCGGTTTGTTGGATAATTGTTTCTGGAGAAGGAGATCCAGATTCTATCATTTCAGTTTCTCGGGTAATGGTATCATCAGAAATCGGTAATGGTTCGGTATCTTCTTCAGTGGTGTTTTCAGAAGTAGGACTGATGATGGGTTCAGAAGCAGACTCTTCAACTGGTTCTTGAGGTTCTCTGGTTTCTTCTACTGTGGGGGGAGGTGTTTCTTCTTCAATGGGTTCGGGTTCTAACGTATAAATATAGTTAGGATCAACAACAGAACGGGCAACCTCAACAGACAGTTCTCCCCGTATCAGTTTAGAGAGGGTATCTTCTCCATTGGGTTCATAGGTAATGACTCGAACAGTATCATTAAAGGCGTTATTAACTTCCTTGCCTTGTTCGTCAATAAATTCTAACTGTACCCAGTTTTTCCCAGGTTCAAACCCTTTTAAATAAATCGGTTGCCACGTATCGATTAAAAAACTTTCTCCATTGATGGTGGCTTTAATGCGCCAGTCTATAATCTCATCATTAGGATCACTTTGAGCAATAAAATGTAAGGGTGCATTGGTTAGATAAAAATCTAACATAATCGGTTCAGCCCCGTAACTTCCCTGGGGGCGACTGTAAGTAAGGAGAGGAAGAGAAGAAGAGGGGGAGTTATCTTCGGTTTCTGTAAACACACTAAAAGTAGTTTGTGCATAGGCCCCTTCATTTTTAAAACTTTCGTGCCAAGGACGAGAGGCAAACACGCGAATGGTATGGGTTCCTGGGGTTAAATCTTCTAAAATAATCGGTTCATCAAGATTATAAACCGCCCGATAGGGTTGATTATCCACAAAAAGGTGTAAATGGGGTCCGAGTCCTAGGGTTTCGTCTTTAAAGAGGGGATAGTCTTTCACCTCTAGTTGCACCGGTACAGTGGTTTCTGAGAACATTTGCTGAGGTTTAGGACTAATAATGCTCACTTGGGGATGATATTGGGCTAAAACCTCTTTTAGTTCTTGGATCACCGTTGGGGGGGCGACTTCTGTGAATTTAGTGGTGGTAACAGGAACGGGAGAGGGTTCTATGACTGGGGAAGACGCTGTAAGGCGATCGCTACACCCTAGTAACCCCCAACTTAAAAGACCAACGAGAATAGAACTAGACAGGACTTTGATCAATGGCGATCGCTGATTCAACCCAAACACTGTTTACTCTCCTTATGGTGGCAAGATTCGGTCTATCTTTGACTATATCAGTTGCGTTGCAAAAACTCTAACCGTTAACTCACATCTTGCACCTCCCTCCATCCCCCACCCCACACACCCCCCTAACCCCCCACACCCCCCTTTATAAGGGGGGCAGGGGGGGTTAGGGGCAGGGGGGGTTAGGGGCAGGGGGGTTAGGGGCAGGGTTTAATCAAAAATTCTCAAGTATTTCCCTGAATTAATCGTTTAATTACTTCTCATCAGTAACGAGAGAAGGTTCATAGACAATCACTCTATTTCTACCTTGTTGTTTTGCCTTATAAAGGGCTTTGTCTGCTTGCTTAATTAATCTTTTAGTTGATAAGTGATCCTGAATCAATAAACTAGAAATACCACAGCTAATCGTCACATAATCCTTAGTGGAAGAAGTTTTATGAGAAATCTTCAAGGAAGTTACTTTTTCTAAGATTCTTTGAGCAATTTTTTTAGCTTCCTCTATATCAGTTTTAGGTAAAATAATAGCAAATTCTTCTCCCCCATAACGGGCGAGAAAATCAGTGTGGCGAATGGCCATTCGTATGCCTTGCGCTACCTTTTTTAAACAGCGATCGCCGGCCGGATGTCCATAAGTATCATTGTATTGTTTAAAATGATCAACATCACATAAAATTAATGAAGTTTGTTTACGATATAAGTGACGTAATAACCGTGTTTGTTCTAAAACTTTATCAAAATAGAGACGATTAGGAACTTTTGTTAATGTATCAAAGGTGGCTAAATATTTCCACTTATCAACTAAGATAATTACTGATGAGCCAAAAACAGCTATTAAAGGGGTAATGGTTGGAACCCACCAACCTTGTAAAAATAGAAAATAACTACCACTCAATAATAATAATCCCAACCAACAATTATTCAGAATAAATAACAGCCATTTGATAACACTATTATATTGAAACGTATTTTTAGTTAATGCAATATAAGTGACCAACATTCCTGTTGTTGTACAGGTTAAAATCCATAGCCATTCAAAGGGATCTGACCACACTTTAAGTAAAGGGCGATCGTCTAAAGCAGCATTTAATATTTGACTAATGGCGTTAGCTTGAATTAGGGTGCCGGAGATGGGATAAGAAGGATGGTAAGGAGTCAAAAAAGAAGTGCTAACACTGTCGGCAGTTACACCGATTAACACTAGACGATCATCAAAAAAGTCCTCTGGATATTGTTGAGTGAAAACATCTAAAATAGAAATGGTTTGAAACTTTTCTCTACCGCCACGATAATTAAGTAAAATTTGATAACCTCCATTATCAATATTGATATAATTTCCAGCATTTTTATCAAGAGGAAATAAGCGGGCGTTTCCGATAATAATCTCTTCTTCAGAGGAATCACCTGAGTGAGCAAGAATATTATCTTGTTGAAGATAACTTAACGCTAAAGTCATAGCAAAGCTTAATTTTTGTCCAAACCCTTCAGAGGTTATGGTAATTAAATCTCGTCGTACTTTTCCATCGCTATCAATCACTAAATCAACAAAACCAACTTGCTTTGACTGAGATAAAATTTCAGGAGGTTTAATTGTATTGCCAATAACTTTTTCTATACCAATTAAATTGGGAGTTGTGTTCAAGACTTGGTTTAAAGCATCGGAGCCGGGTTCAATGGGAAAATCTCGAAAAATATTTAAGCCAATGACTCGAGGAGTTTCTTGTTTAACAATGTTAATCAGTTGAGCCAGTTTAGCATCAGAAAGGGGCCATTGTTGTAAGGTGCTAATATCTGCTTCGTCAACGGTAATAATGACAATTCTGGGATCTTGTTTTTCTGATTCACTCGATAAGTGCGATCGCCAGCGAAAAAATTGATCAAAGGTCAATAATTCTAAGGGTTCTAATATCCCTGTCAAACTAATACCAATCACCAATCCTGTGACGGTAGGTGGGATAAGTAGCATTTTGCGCCATCGATACAATTTTTCTGCTAAGGCTGTGAACATATTATACTTTTTATACAAAGTAGATGATTAAAACTAAAATATCTGTAAAAGTTGGCTTTAAAACAACGATATAAAGATATTTTAACCCTTTTCACTTAATAATAAATCCGTTTATCAAAAAAAATCCCCAACTTGAAAAATTGGGGAAATGTAAGAGGATCTGTATTGAGTTGATTGAGGACTCTTCTTAACTAAGAAAGGTCAACCACTCTATTAGCATTAGTAGGATAGATTAAGCAGCCCACTCGGTATGGAAAGATTCGCCTTTAGGCTTATCAACCCGTTCATAGGTGTGCGCCCCGAAGTAGTCTCTTTGCGCTTGGGTTAAGTTTTGAGGTAAATCAGCGCGACGATAGCTATCAAAGTAGTCTAAAGAAGAACTAAAAGCAGGAACAGCAATACCGACTTTATTAGCCAAGACAAGCACTTCGCGCCATGCGTCTTGACGATCTAAGATAGTTTGCTTAAACTCAGGGGCTAAGAGTAGGTTAGGTAAATTGGGATTATCCACAAATGCCTTCTTAATCTTATCTAAGAAGCCAGCACGAATAATACAACCCCCTTTCCAAATACGGGCAGATTCGGGTAAGCTAACTTGATTGTTGTAATACTCAGCAGAGGCTTTAGCAATTAAAGCCATTCCTTGAGCATAGGAACACATCTTAGAGCAGTAGAGAGCGTCTCTTACCTTGTCAATAAAGGCTTTTTTGTCTCCATCAAACTTGATTTCAGGACCGGTTAACTGTTGAGAAGCGGCCTTTCTTTCTTCTTTGTAGGAAGACATCACCCGTGCATTCACCGCAGCGTACATGGTGGGAATGGGAACCCCTAACTCTAAAGAGCTTACCACCGTCCAGCGACCGGTACCTTTTTGACCAGCAGAGTCTAAAATGAGGTCAACAAGATGCTTGTTGCTATCAGGATCGACATATTTGAAGATATCGGCGGTAATTTCAATTAAGAAAGAATTAAGCTCATCGGTGGTGTTCCACTCTTTGAACACTTCGTGTAATTCTTCATTGCTGAGGCCCAGGGCATTTTTCATGATGTCGTAGGCTTCTGCAATTAACTGCATATCGCCGTACTCAATACCATTGTGAACCATTTTTACATAGTGGCCAGCACCACCGGGTCCAACAAAAGTAACACAGGGACCATCATCTACCTGTGCAGCAATTTTAGTTAAAATGGGTTCTAATTCTTCGTAGGCTGCTTTGGTACCGCCAGGCATTAAGCTAGGACCGTTTAAGGCACCTTCTTCACCGCCACTGACACCCATGCCCACGAAACCTAAACCGGTTGATTCTAAGTCTTTGGTCCGTCTTTCGGTATCTTCGTAAAGGGAGTTACCGCCATCGATGATCATATCTCCTTCTTCGAGAAGGGGTTTTAAATCTTCGATAACATAGTCAACAGGCGCGCCTGCTTTTACCATTACTAAGATTTTACGGGGACGTTCTAGGATTTGTACAAATTCTTCTAATGAATAGGCCGCCTTGACATCTTTGCCTTGGGCCCGAGTTTTCATGAATTCTTCTGTTTTACTGGCTGTACGATTGTATACAGCAATGGGGAAACCGCGACTTTCGACATTGAGGGCGAGATTTTCTCCCATCACCGCCAAGCCGATGACACCAAAGGTTCGCTTTGTCATATAATTCCTACCAACTCTACGGGTTGTTTGATCAAGAGAACTTTGATCTTGTTTGACTGTTGAAGTGTCTAGGGAACACCACTGATCAGTTTAACCCCGTTTTTTTGGTGGACTAGGTTCTCTACAGAGAATCTTAAGTAATCATCTTGAAACTGCGATCGTTTATACAAAATAGTTAAAAATTCCCATTCAAAGGAATAGATTTATTTTGTTGTTGATAAGCAAGAATCATCAATTGAAACAATATAAAAAAAGACTATGTTAATCAATGCAAAATTTCCCCTAAATATTGAACACCTTGAAAAACAAGATCAAACGCTTAGTTTTGCAGGGATGACTTGGACAGATTATGAACAATTTAATTCAGAAGAATACTTAGGTTATAGAATTTCTTATTTTAATGGAGTCATTACTTTAGTGTCCCCTAGCAAAAATTATGAAAGAATTGCTCAAACCATTGCTATTTTAATAGTTGCTTATTGTAGAAAGTTTAATTTACTTTATTTTCCGATGGGTTCTACTCGGTTAGAAAATAAACCATTAGCAGGAAAAGAACCTGATGTTAGTTTTGCTTTCAATACTGATAAAGATATTCCTGATTTAGTGATTGAAGTTATCTTTTCTAGTGGTAGTCTTGATGATCTTAATAAATATCAAGCGATAGGTATTAAAGAAGTTTGGTTTTGGAAAAATGAGAAAATTACTTTTTATGAACTACAAAATGAAGGATATAGGAAAATTAATCAGAGTCAATGTTTATCTAATTTGACATCCGAAATATTAGAAAAATTTGTTAATCAAGGATTGACTAAAAGTCCTCTAATTATTGAAGCAGAATTTTTAAACCATATTTCTACAATTTGAATAATAGTATGCTCAGAAAATTCTAGAAAAATTAATTATTGTGTTTGTCCAGGAGGAATAAAACGTATTTCGATGCGTCTTCTACTTGGATCTGAGTTACGATCAGGAGAAGATAATTTTCCTGTAGGTAAATATAATTGTGCTGCGGAATAAGCTCTTAATTCAACGGTTTTTAAATTAGGATTTTTTTGTAATTCTTGGACAACAGATAAGGCTCTCATTAATCCTAGATCAGTATTTGATCCAGGGTTTAAAATGTTAACAAATTCTTGACCATTAGCAACTTTTTCTAAGTGTTGATCTAGATTACTATATTGATTATTAGCTTGTCCATCAGTATGACCAATCACTTGAATAAAATCAATGTCTCTTTCTTCCACAATTTTCTCAATGTTTGGTGTAATTTCAGTCACAAGATATTGTTTTAATTGTGGGGTTAATTCCGCACTACCCGAAGGAAATTGAAACTTTCCTGAGTTTTCAGCAATAATAATAGGAGAAGCTGATTGTAATCTTTTATTTAAGTTAAGAACATGAAAAAAAGCAATTAGTAATAAAAAGCTAAGGATCATAAACGCATTAGACATTAAATCAGCAAAAGAAGAAAATACATTGAGTTCTTCAATTTCTTTGATATTTCGGTATCTTTTAGACATAAATTAATGCAATTTTTAATAGTTTATTTAAAGATTAAAATTTCCTAGATTATCAAAAGGAGAACGATTATTGTTTGATGTGAAGGTTGTGTTAAGTTGCTGTAATATTGATTCAATTTCTTTTAAAGCTAAAGCTGATTTTTCTACTTTTTCGGCAATAATTTCAACTTGATAGTTAGTTCTTCCATTTTCTTGTATCAGATTTTTGGTTAATCTATCTCCCAAGTTCATTAAATTTTGAGAGGTACTATTCGTTTGATTCTCTAAACTACTCATTAAGCGATCGCATACATTTTGTAATGCTGTCGATTCTCTTTCTAGAGACGTTTTATTTAATTCTATCAGTTGTTGTGATTGTTGGTGTAATTCTATTAAAGATTGGTTATTTTGTTGGTTACTATTGGTTTGAGTTTCTAAACTATTAATTAAGCGATCGCCGATAGTTTGTAATGCTGTTGATTCTTTTTCTAGGGATTCTTTATTTAAGGTAATTAATTCTCGTGATTGTTGATTAACTTCATTAATTTGACCACCTAATTGTGAAATTTCTGTAACGGAATGCTGAAGATTAGTAATTGTTGATTCTATTTTTTCAATTAATTCACTAACCATTATTATTGTTTGAGAAAATTGCTCTTGAGTATTTTCTAAATTATTAGTAGCAGATACTAATTTATCTGAAAATTTACTATTGTTAATTGTATTAGCTGCTTTAAAAAAAGAGTTTGAACTATTTTCTAGCGTTTGAGCATATTTAACAAAATTCTCATGTTGGACAATATCTTTAAGAGAATTTACTTGTTTTTCTAACCGTAAAGATGCTTGATAAAAAGTATCTGCACCTCGATCTAATGTTCCAGCAGTTTCTGTAAAACGTTCATAAACTTGTTTAGCTAAGTTAGTCGCTTCTTTGTTTCCTTCTGCAATTTGATCGGCGACACTTCCTAGAGATGATTTAACAGCTTGAGT
>NZ_PRLH01000021.1 GCF_003013815.1 Cyanothece sp. BG0011
CAAGTGGGAACCTGGGGAACAATATCATTATGATTGACAAATCGAAAGACTTTCACTCCTAATTCTTGGTTAAAACGTTCAGCAAAGAGTTTTCCCCCTACTTTGGGTTGACCATAGGTATAAACGCCATGAACAATAATCGTGGGATCTTCAACCACACAAGCAGCCGCCCCAAAAGCAGCAACTGCACCCCCTAAACTATGGCCAGTAAACCAAACAGTTTGAAAGGTTGAACGTTGGATTTCTTGGCGTAAAATGGCTTCAATTCCTTGGCATTCGGGTAAGTTTGGATTTTTGGGATCTTCATAAGGATTCCAAATCATATTAAAATAATCATAGAATCCAGCATGAATTTTTAAACCAAAACGGTCTTTAAAAGCCCCTTCTGTTCTTCGATTCAAATTATCAGCCCAATCTAGTTTTTCTTCACTTCCGCGAAAGGCGACAATAATTTTTTCATCATCGCTTAATAAAATAGCTTGCGCCCCTTTATGATTGAAACAATAGACATGATCAGGATCAAAACCCCAATCTTTAGATTCTTCTTTTGTCCGTAATCTCCACTGATCGTTGTTTTCTCCTTTTTGTCGATAAGCTTTTGCAGAAAGCTCTGCTAATATACAAGCATTACACGGATCAAACGTAGTGGCCTTGGCATTAAATTTCTCAAAAGGAATAGACATCATAATTATCAGTCCTTGTCGATTTTTTCTATTCTGATTATAAATTTAATCGGTCTTTCTAGACCATTAAAAAATATTAACTAATTAACCCATAAAATACTCTATTTTTGTTAAAAAAGCCTGTCAATATTCAGACAGGCTTAAACGATTTAATCGAAAAGATGATTACCTTAAACGAAAGCAAAATTGTTGCTATTGATGTCTAACGTATTTGTGTTCTTAATAATACCCACTAATTCATCTTCCATTCCAGCAACCTTTAAAAAGATAGCTTGATCATTGGTTTGAAAAGGTGAAGAACCCAGATAGTAATCATCGGCTAGACCATGTAATTGAATGATATCTTCAGAGACATCAAAGTTAGAAATTTCTGCATAATCTTGTTGTCCATAGTTATCATACAAGGATTCACTAGCATTTCCTAATACAAAACTATCTGCATTGTTAGTGCCGGTTTCTTGAGTGACTAATCCGGTTAAAGAATCCACAGAACCCATTAAATTTCCGTCGGCTTCAATGGCGAAGAAATTAATATCTTCAGTCGTATGATTGGTTTCACTATCTTGACTGGTATCTTCTTCAACCATGATTTGAACGTTGCCATTAGTGAGAGTTTGGTATCTTAATCCTGAAGAATCTGGACCATCAAAGGTGGCAATATTTCCTAAGAATTTTGGAGCATTAATGAAGTTATTACCAAAGTTAATGGTGTGCCAGTTATGAGTCACTTGATCCCCAGTATTACCTGCGATAAACTGATTACCGTCCCAATTTCCTTGACCGGGAGAAATAGCTAACCAAGCAATGATTTCTGAACCATGTCCACTAAATTTAAAGGCTTCTTCTTCTTCTAAAGCGACTTGAAATCCGTTATTAGTGGCATTTTGTTGACGAGTTCTGACAAAGGTTGCATCATTATCCGTTTGAACTTGGGTTAATACGACTGGGGTATTGGTAAAGGTACTATTAAAGTTAATGGTTTCCCAATTTGAAGTAGTAATAGCATCTGTTGTGATATTCCCAACTTCGAGAATACTGCCATCAGATAGTTCCCAGATTCCCTGTTCAACCACTAAGAAACTAAAGCTTTCAGTGGTATGATTTCCGTTATGAGAATTACCATCTTTTAAGGTCGTTTCTTGAAGTTGAACCGAGAAACTATTACTTTGAATATCGGTAATTCTGATAGTAGAAGGATCAGGTCCATTGTAGGATAAAGGCCCGGCAAAAATGACAGGGTTAATAAAGTTATGATCAAAGAAAATGGTTTGACTTTCGTGGTTTAAGTTAGTAATTTCACCAATTTCAGCAATGACAGTATTATTCTCAACATTTTCAACAATCTCAACGGTAGTAGTATCTTGGGTGCCAATGATATAATTATCATCTTCTTGACCGGAAAGTAGTTGAAACTCAATGGTTTCGGTTCCTTCAATTTCAGAGTCATTATCAAGGAAAATTTCCACCGCTTTACTGGTTTCCCCTTGTGCAAAATAAATTAGGTTATTGAAACCATAGTCACTTCCGAGAGTCGCACTACCTCCCACTGCCGCTAGGCTAACCCATGAATCAAAACTGGTGTCTCCATTGCGGTTGAGGGTGACTGTTAGGGATAGTCCTTCGTTTTCATTAATCGTGTAGGTAGCTGACCCAAATTCAACCGTCGGTGAACTATCTAATTCTACAATTGAAGAAGTAGCTTGAGAAAATTCTATGAGAGAAGTTTCATCATCAAAAATAGAAATTGTTGTTTTATCTTGTTCCCCAATGACAAAATCAGAAGTATAAGGATCTTGAATTAGCTGAAAACTTAGGGTTTCTGTTCCTTCTATCTCATAATCATCTAAAATATCAATGGTAAAACTTTTACTGCTTTCTCCTGGACTAAAAGCAAGCCACGTAGGGAAAGCAAAAGGACTATCAAAGTCTAATCCTTGCTGTGCTAAACTCTCTTGTAACTGTACTTCAACATCTAGAAAACTATCGATATTTCCTAAACGATTTACTATTATTTCTATTTGATTAGGCAGGTTTCCATTGGTTTCAAAAGCACTATATTTAGCGGATTCAAATTCTAGATAACTGGTTTGTTTATCTAAAATTTCGACAGTAGTTGTATCGTTTTCTCCTAACTCAATGTCGGTATTATAGGGGTCATCCACTAACTGTAATTGGAAGGTTTCTGTTCCTTCTAAATTCCAATCGTTGGGAACTTCTATTTCTAGGGTTTTACTGGTTTCTCCTGGATTAAAGTCCACCATAAAGTTAGGAATATGGAAGTCAGAAAAGTCGGCACTTCCTTCTATGATGTCTAAATATGCAGTGGTATAGGTATCAATATTTCCACTTCGGGTTACAGTTATTTCTAGTTGATTGAAAAAGGGGTCATCTTGTTCAAAGGTGCTATATTTAGCGGATTCAAATTCTAGATAACTGGTTTGTTTATCTAAAATTTCGACAGTAGTTGTATCGTTTTCTCCTAACTCAATGTCGGTATTATAAGGATCATCCACTAACTGTAATTGGAAGGTTTCTGTTCCTTCTAAATTCCAATCGTTGGGAACTTCTATTTCTAGGGTTTTACTGGTTTCTCCTGGATTAAAGTCCACCATAAAGTTAGGAATATGGAAGTCAGAAAAGTCGGCACTTCCTTCTATGATGTCTAAATATGCAGTGGTATAGGTATCAATATTTCCACTTCGGGTTACAGTTATTTCTAGTTGATTGAAAAAGGGATCATCTTGTTCAAAGGTACTATATTTAGCGGATTCAAATTCTAGATAACTGGTTTGTTTATCTAAAATTTCGACAGTAGTTGTATCGTTTTCTCCTAACTCAATGTCGGTATTATAGGGGTCATCCACTAACTGTAATTGGAAGGTTTCTGTTCCTTCTAAATTCCAATCGTTGGGAACTTCTATTTCTAGGGTTTTACTGGTTTCTCCTGGATTAAAGTCCACCATAAAGTTAGGAATATGGAAGTCAGAAAAGTCGGCACTTCCTTCTATGATGTCTAAATATGCAGTGGTATAGGTATCAATATTTCCACTTCGGGTTACAGTTATTTCTAGTTGATTGAAAAAGGGGTCATCTTGTTCAAAGGTGCTATATTTAGCGGATTCAAATTCTAGATAACTGGTTTGTTTATCTAAAATTTCAACGGTGGTTGTATCATTTTCTCCTAACTCAATGTCGGTATTATAAGGATCATCCACTAACTGTAATTGGAAGGTTTCTGTTCCTTCTAAATTCCAATCGTTGGGAACTTCTATTTCTAGGGTTTTACTGGTTTCTCCTGGATTAAAGTCCACCATAAAGTTAGGAATATGGAAGTCAGAAAAGTCGGCACTTCCTTCTATGATGTCTAAATATGCAGTGGTATAGGTATCAATATTTCCACTTCGGGTTACAGTTATTTCTAGTTGATTGAAAAAGGGGTCATCTTGTTCAAAGGTGCTATATTTAGCGGATTCAAATTCTAGATAACTGGTTTGTTTATCTAAAATTTCAACGGTGGTTGTATCATTTTCTCCTAACTCAATGTCGGTATTATAAGGATCATCCACTAACTGTAATTGGAAGGTTTCTGTTCCTTCTAAATTCCAATCGTTGGGAACTTCTATTTCTAGGGTTTTACTGGTTTCTCCTGGATTAAAGTCCACCATAAAGTTAGGAATATGGAAGTCAGAAAAGTCGGCACTTCCTTCTATGATGTCTAAATATGCAGTGGTATAGGTATCAATATTTCCACTTCGGGTTACAGTTATTTCTAGTTGATTGAAAAAGGGGTCATCTTGTTCAAAGGTGCTATATTTAGCGGATTCAAATTCTAGATAACTGGTTTGTTTATCTAAAATTTCAACGGTGGTTGTATCATTTTCTCCTAACTCAATGTCGGTATTATAAGGATCATCCACTAACTGTAATTGGAAGGTTTCTGTTCCTTCTAAATTCCAATCGTTGGGAACTTCTATTTCTAGGGTTTTACTGGTTTCTCCTGGATTAAAGTCCACCATAAAGTTAGGAATATGGAAGTCAGAAAAGTCGGCACTTCCTTCTATGATGTCTAAATATGCAGTGGTATAGGTATCAATATTTCCACTTCGGGTTACAGTTATTTCTAGTTGATTGAAAAAGGGGTCATCTTGTTCAAAGGTGCTATATTTAGCGGATTCAAATTCTAGATAACTGGTTTGTTTATCTAAAATTTCAACGGTGGTTGTATCATTTTCTCCTAACTCAATGTCGGTATTATAAGGATCATCCACTAACTGTAATTGGAAGGTTTCTGTTCCTTCTAAATTCCAATCGTTGGGAACTTCTATTTCTAGGGTTTTACTGGTTTCTCCTGGATTAAAGTCCACCATAAAGTTAGGAATATGGAAGTCAGAAAAGTCGGCACTTCCTTCTATGATGTCTAAATATGCAGTGGTATAGGTATCAATATTTCCACTTCGGGTTACAGTTATTTCTAGTTGATTGAAAAAGGGGTCATCTTGTTCAAAGGTGCTATATTTAGCGGATTCAAATTCTAGATAACTGGTTTGTTTATCTAAAATTTCAACGGTGGTTGTATCATTTTCTCCTAACTCAATGTCGGTATTATAAGGATCATCCACTAACTGTAATTGGAAGGTTTCTGTTCCTTCTAAATTCCAATCGTTGGGAACTTCTATTTCTAGGGTTTTACTGGTTTCTCCTGGATTAAAGTCCACCATAAAGTTAGGAATATGGAAGTCAGAAAAGTCGGCACTTCCTTCTATGATGTCTAAATATGCAGTGGTATAGGTATCAATATTTCCACTTCGGGTTACAGTTATTTCTAGTTGATTGAAAAAGGGGTCATCTTGTTCAAAGGTACTATATTTAGCGGATTCAAATTCTAGATAAGTTGTTTCGTTATCTAATATAGACACAGTTGTCGTATTTTGTTCTCCTAAAATAGCAGCATCGCCAATCAATTTTAATTCAATACTTTCTGTTCCTTCTAACTCAAAATCATCATAGATATCAATATAAACTTTTTTCTCAGTTTGTCCTGGTTGAAAATCTATCCACTGAGGAAACATTCCCCCAAAATCAAACCCCTCTTGAGCTATTCTATTACCTAAATGAAGTTCTACACTATCATAATTATTGGTATTTCCAGAACGAGTAACAGTAATTTCTATTTGGTTAGGAAAGGGTTGATCTTTTTCAATTCCTAGATACTTAGCTGAAGAAAATTGAACGGAAGTCTGGTTATTATTCATGGTAAATAAAAACTATTTTTTAGTAAAAGAAACATGAAAGGATGATGATTAAAAAATGATTATTTCAAAATAACGATAAATACGGAAACTTTGTAATTTATCCGTTTTTGCTAGAACAAATATCAGTAAAAATTCAATAATTTAATAATCAATAATTTAATCCATCTAGTTCTAGAGTAACTACTACTGTGGAATAAACGGAGTCGTAAAATTACTGAAATTACATATTAATTTTTTTTAAAAAATATATAAAAATACGGTTTGACATAAGAAAATATATAAAAAGTCTCTCGTTATTTTTCACATAATAAAAACTCTAATCATCATCAATAATTAGAGTTTTTATGAATTCTTCAGTATAATCTAGGTCACTTTTTGACACAATTCTCGAAAATGATCTCCTCTATGTTCAAAACTTTGATATTGATCAAAACTGGCACAAGCAGGAGATAAAAGAACAACTTTCGCTTTTAGTTCTCGTCCTAATATTAAACCTCTTTCTATTGCTTTATCCATTGTTTCCATGATTTCATAATCATCATAACCAGAATCATGAAACCGTTTCGCAAAATTTTCAGCAGCGTCACCAATCAGTAGAACTTTAACAGCTTTGGCCTTAATTTGTGCAATCCATTTATGATCATCTCCTTCCTTTTCTTCTCCTCCTGCTATTAAAATTGTAGGCGATTGTACCGATAATAATCCTACCTCTGCTGCATCATAATTAGTTGCTTTACTATCATTAATAAAATCAATTCCGTCAATCGTTCTGATATATTCTAAGCGATGAGGAACCCCTGTAAATGTTGCAATCGCCTCAGCGATTGCCCCTTTTTCAATACCGGCTAATCTCGCTGCTGCAATAGCCATTAAAAGGTTTTGCTGGTTATGAAAACCTGGCATTTTAAAGAGATTTAAGGGTAAAATTAACTCACCAAACGCCACAACCCAATTATCTTGAATATAAACCCCTTTACTGGGATCACAGGGTAAATTATCTTTTCCTTTTACAGTGGTCCAATAAGCATCGGCCCATTGATGTAACCCTGTTTGATGTAAATAAGGATCATCTCCATTGAAAACTTGATATTCACTACGATGTAATAAAGATGCTTTAATGGCGTAATAGTTTTCTAAGGTTTTATGACGACTTAAATGATCGGCGGTAAAGGTTGTCCACAAACCAATTTTAGGGCTTAATTCTTGGGATGATTCACACTGATAACTACTAATTTCTGCAATGATCCAATCGTAGTTAGAAGTGTTATCTTTATTCAACTGAGATAAGGCTAATTCACAAGCAGCATAACCAATATTACCGCAAGCTGGTGCATTTAATTTTGCCCCTTGAAAAATCGCTGCCACTAAAGCAGTGGTGGTGGTTTTGCCATTGGTTCCGGTAATACCCACCCAAGGAGACACTTTAAGATATCGCCAAGCTAATTCTAATTCTCCTATGGTATCAATGTTATGTTCACGGGCTTCTATCAAGAAAGGAATATCCCAAGGAACCCCCGGACTAACGACAATTAATTGAGGTAAGGCAGTAGAATTCAAGTTAGGGGTATGGTCTAATTTAACTGTAATTCCTTCTGCTTGTAGTTGTTGCTGTAAATGGTTTAAACTAGCAGCGTTAGAGCAATCGCTAATTATGACTTCCCACCCGTCTTGCTTAAGGCATTTGGCTGCAGCAATTCCCGATCTTCCTAGTCCGATAATATAAGCTATGGCCATCTGTTTTATGGCTTCCTTGTCTATGGATAAAGCAAATTTAATGTTACCACTTTATGAGGAGATAACTCAACATTCATAGAAAAATTTACAGTCGAAAACATTATCAATAAAACATGGGTTCAACCTTGCCTTAAAGTAAACAAGCAAGGGGAAACAGTAAATATTCTAGGAAAAATAATCGCCAAATAAACTGATAAAATTGAGCAATGGAATTTTTGTCGTCTAAATTAACTTTCTGACTCCGCCATAACAGCAATGCTAGTAACCCAAGATGAGAAATTATTAACAATAGTTGATTAATGTTAAATATAGATAACAGTCCAACCCCGATCATCCCTAAGTAGCAAAAGATAATAACAGCACAAGAAATTTTAAAGATCGCTGTTTTCCCTAATAAAATTGTAAAGGTTGTAATATTATATTCCCTATCCCCTTCAAGATCAGGAACGTCTTTAAAAATAGCGATCGCAATGGTAAAAATCACCACAAATGCTGTCAATATCCAAACGGTAGGTACTAAAAAAGGACGACCAGTAAGAGCATAAGTAAAATGAAGAAATAGCCCTAAATTAACAATAATTCCTCTGACCGTAAAAATACAAAAAGCTGCCAATAAAGGGAAACGTTTTAATCGAATAGGAGGTAAAGAATAAGCAGTCCCAATCATCAAACTAATGGCCACAGTTCCCCCTAACCATGGACTCCCTAATAAAGAAATAATTAAAGCAAAAATACCAGCAATCGTTACAATATAACGTCCTTGAATAACAGAAAAATCTCCTGAAGCCAGGGGAAGATAGGGCTTATTAATTTTATCAATTTCTTGATCTTCTAGTTGATTTAATCCAACAATATAAACATTGCCACATAAACAGGCTATTAAAGGAACCACTAAGTATTGAATCTTATCAAAAGTAAGATTATCTTCAATGGTTGCTAAAGCAATTAAGTATAAAGCTAAAACACTTAGACTGGTTCCAACTATGGTATGAGGACGGGAAAACTCCCAGAAACTTAATAACCATCCAAGGGGATTTTTCAAAAAAATTTTAGGGCTATTAACTGAGGTTTGAGGCATAAAATTTAAACTAATCTATATTGTAGTTACTTTCAACTTTTTAGGAGTCTGATATCAGATACATTCTTCAACTTTTGCCATGTACTGATAATAAAACCTGATAAACTTGTTGGGCAAAGTTTTCAATTGAATAATTTTCGCTGGCTACTTTCCAGGCATTTTTATCTAACGGTTGGGACTAAAAAACAAAAGTAATTACTATTGGCAATAATATCATATTTTTATTATTTCTGTAAATAGGCAATTATTTGTATTATTTTCAACTAAAATTGATTAAGCTTTACTTGATGGTTTAGGGTCTGATCCTAGAATGATTAATCATTTTACTGTCTCCATAGGCTAATAATTTATTTAAGGTTTCTAGTCTATTTTCCCACACTTGAACTTGATAGGAATAAACTTGCTTATGACTCCTCATCCAGTTAGGAAATTGTCGTTGAAATTGTCTTAAATATTGTTGGGCAATTCTGAGGTTATTTGCGGATGGTTCCGCTGCTAATTTTTCGAGTGCTTTTTCCAATTGTTTGCCTTGAGCATCAATTTGCTTAAGACTATTTTTATCGAGTTTTAACTGTTCTTTATTCGCCAAAAAAGTCCACTCTTTTTGTAAAGATTGATAACGAGATAAAGCTGTTTCAAACGGTTGACGATAGGGTAGGGGTTGGGGAGTGTTTGGGCTTTGGATACGACTTAATAAGCTCTGTAAAGAAGGGGTCAAGTTTTCTGTTGCAAAGAGAGCAAAACCACTAATGGGCATATGACGAACAAATTGTAATTGATCGATGGTCACAGGATCAGGAACCTTTAATAAACGTAACCCAGGAATCACCAAAGCTGATGGAGGTAAACTATCATCAAACGCCAATTTGATCCGTTCTTCTAGATTACCTGTATCGAGAGCATAAGTCATTAAAACGATCATATCGACCCATTCTTGTTTCATCCATTCTTCCCAATTTTGTTGAAGACGAAAAAGGCGATCGCGTTGTTCAATAGGAAACACAGAAGCCGAAATAATTAACTCAGGATTGATCTGTTTCAAATAAGTTGAGGCCGTCGCTACAAAACTATCAACTTGACGAATACGAAAGCCAGTCCACTGATTCCATAAAGGATGACCCGGAGAAATTTCTATGGGGTCCACTCCCGTCATTTCTTTAAACAAGTAACGAGAAGATTGACTATAACCAAAGGTTTGATTATTTTCGGGTTGTTGAAAGGGATAACGAATATAATCAAATTGAATGCCATCTACGTCATAATTACGGACAATTTCATCGAATAAAGAAAGTAAATATTTTTGAACTCTAGGGTTAGCCGGATCAAGAAAAGCCTTCTTAAATTGTGGGCCTCTATCAAAATGATTGCCATTTTTATCGGTGATTCCCCAGTCAGGATGACGAGAAAGCACCGGGCCTAAATAGTCTTCTGGTTGTTCTAAAACCTTGTTATGACCTTGATTGGCTGCTGCAAATACCCATACCCAGGCGTGAAGTTCCATGTTTCGTTCATGGGCTAATTTAACCGCCGCTTTCAGGGGGTCCCATCCTTTGGTTAAGGGGTTTTGTTCTGGGGCCACTCGACTGGGATAAATGGGGTAACTAGCGTTAACGGTTTCCATGAACACCGTATTGATACCTGCTTCAGCCATGCGATCAAACAATACCGCTAATTCTGCTTCTGACCGAGTTTTAACGATCGTGCCACGATCTAACCACATGGCCCGCACTTCGGCTTGAGCTAAAGCAGCATTAGTTGGATAATGATCCCAAAGATTACGACGGGCTTTTAACCACAGTTGTCGGGCTTGATCATATTGTCTTTGATTGAGTAATCGTTCAAAATTTTGCAGACTAACTTTGGCTTGGTTTACCGCTTCTTGAGACTGATGTAAGCTGACGTAGGGATGATCCGAAACCCCTTGATGATGGGCTTTGGCTGCTAAAAGCGTGCTTTCAAAACGCACAATGAGCTTAGATAACTCTTCGCTCATGGTTTGGGCTTGTTGAGGGGAAATAACCGCCACAGCATTGGCATCAAGCCCATCATTGAACCCTTGAGAACGGCGATCGCCAAGAGAGCCACTTTGCGCTGCGCTGATGAGAATGGGAGAAGGAATGGAAGAGTCAGGGGATAATTCGATTTCAATAGAGGGTTCAGGCCCGGTTTCAATTTCAGTGTCTTCGGGTGGGGGAATATAGACAGGGGGTAAGATGGGGAAGGGTTGTTGAGGCGGATTAAGATCCAATATATTACAAGGCGGAATATCCACACTCCTTTCTGCCACCAATTGATTACTTTCATTGATGCCGTAGCGATTTAAAACCGTTTTTAACCAAGTCACATCAAAGACAGCAGAGGTTACCCCACTTACCCCCCAACGCCATCCGAGAAAAATAGTGCGATCATTAATAATAACCGCAGGGGGCTTATTTTCCGTTAACCACACCGCAAGGGGTTGAGCGGTGATCGCACTGGGAATAATCACACCTCCGATCAAGGTATCGCTGAGACTGTCGGGGTTCCCTAAAGAAAGTTGATTGGTTGGTTCGACTTGAATCGTGGAGGGAGCCGAGTTAGAAAAACCCCAATAACCTCCAAATAAAGCCCGTAATTGGTCTTTAACCGTCGATTCTGATAAATTTCCCGTCGGACCGCTAACAATGAGATTTCCACCCCCTTCGACCCAAGTTTCTAAGGCTTGTGCTTGTTGACCGGTAATGGTTTCGACATTGGGCAGAAATAGGGTGCGGACATTTCTCAGGTCTTCTGCTGTTTTCCACTTTTCTGCCTCGATCAAACAAAATTGAAGACCGGTGGCTAGGAGGCGGTTGCGAATGGATGTCCACTGGTGTTGATTTTCTGGACTTTTGACCACTCCAACTTTGCCTAGGAGTGCCTGGGAGGGGGTGATCAAGAAACTCCAAGCCATGAGGGAGGTTAGGAGGTTTAATAAGGATTTTGAGGAAAAAAATTGGGTTTTTCTGCCCCAGGTTTTAGCTTTGTCCCATTCAATTTTCCTCATCACAACACACACTCCTGATTGCTAAGTTGTCAGCATTTCTCAAATCTTGACTATTTTACCGTGAACTATTCCAATTCAGCATTAATCTCTAGTTTCTCTGTTATAGGCAACCCCTAAGGCTTTGGGTGGAGAGGCTTTTCCCCCTAACCCTAATAATGCTAATAAAGCGACAAGATAGGGTAACATATTCAAAAATTGATAGGGAATATTGAGATTAAAAGCTTGTATTCTTAATTGTAGGGATTCGGTGGCACCGAATAAAAAACAAGCTCCTATAATTCCTAGGGGATGCCACCGACCAAAGATGACTGCAGCTAGGGCAATATAGCCTTTTCCTGCCACAATTCCCTCAGCAAAATATCGAATATGAACTAGGGATAAATAAGCTCCTCCTAGCCCACATAATATGCCTGATAACAGGACACAACCATAACGAATCCAATCAACTGAAATGCCTGCCGTTTCTGCTGCCAGGGGATATTGTCCTATGGCTCTCACGGATAAACCAAAATTAGTAGAGAATAATAAATGAATACTAAGCAAAATCACAACAATCAAGAGAAAAATAAAGAGGTTTTCAGGGGAGAAACCCCCTTGTATTTTAGATGGGTTTAACCACTCAAAAAATGAGAATTTAGGTAATGTATTGCTATCCCCTTGAGAAAAAATAAGCCGACTGAAAAAGCCGGTTAATCCAGCCACAGATAGGTTAATACCCAAGGCTGAAACAATTTGATTAATTTTTAAAGTGACGGAAAAATAAGCGTGTAATAATCCCACTAATCCTCCGACAGCACTTCCGATTATTAATCCTAACCAAGCATTATTACTAATAGATGCCACCGAAGCACTGACAAAAGCTCCTGTTAATAACATCCCTTCTAAGGCAATATTTAAAACCCCAGACCGTTCTGACCACATTCCTCCTAACGCAGCAAATCCTAAGGGAATGGATAAACGAATGGCTGCAGTTAAATAATCAATCAAAAAACTTATTTGTGTTTCATTCATTAATCAACTTGTCATCTTAAATAACGTAAGTTTAAAGATAATAGCCCATCAGTGAAATTTCAAATAATCATCTCTTAACCTAATTACTACTTAAACATAATGAATTACACACTTTTTAAAAAATTATAAATCTCCCTATCTCTTACCTGTTGCCTTCCCTAACAGTGTCATTTATTTTATGGGCTTACTTCTTGTTATAATCAGAATAACCAAAACTCTTACTAAGGACAAACTTTTATGGCTACTGCACAAGTTACGAACAGTCCTAACGCCTCATCAAAAGCCCGTTTTTATCCGACTCGTATTGATTTATCTGCTGATATTCGTCAACAAGTTGTTAGTATTCTCTCTCCGACTTTAGCCACTACTTTAGACTTAAAAACCCAAGCAAAGCAAGCCCATTGGAATGTTAAAGGACTCAATTTTTATCAACTCCATGAACTATTTGACGTTCTTGCAGGGGAATTAGAGGGATATGTGGACATGGTAGCAGAAAGAATCACCGCTTTAGGGGGGACTGCTATGGGAACCGCTAGAATTGCGGCTAATGAGTCTATCATTCCTGAATATTCTTTTGATGCTGTCGAAGGTATTGAGCATATTCGCGCTTTAGCAGAACGCTACGCTGCTTATGGGGCGCATCTCCGTGAAGCGATTGATAAAACTGAAGAATTAGGGGATGCAGACACCGCAGATTTATATACCGAGATTTCTCGTGAAGTTGATAAGCGGTTATGGTTTTTAGAAGCTCATCTTGTTAGAAAAAGTGAACTACATTAAACTACCATTAAGATGATACAGAATAGGCAATAAGATAGGATTCTTGCTATTGCCTATTGCTTCTTCCTGTAATCCCCTTAGTGATTAACTAACAGCCGAGGTGTTACGAATGGCATAATGTTGTTCGGGAACAGCATAACCCGCATCAGCCAAAGTTTCACGAATGACTTTATTAGTATCAAAATAAACTTGCCAATAATGTTCATTGTTACAGTAGGGACGAACCGCTAAAACAGGTCCGGCAAGATTAAATTCTAAAATCTCGACATCGGGACTGGGTTCAGCTATAACGTTAGGAATTTGATTTAATCGTTGTTGTAATAGATTAATGGCCTCTGCATGATTAACACCATGATTGAGTTGTGCCACTAGGTCAACCCGTCGGTAAGGATTAGCAGAAAAGTTCTGGATATTATCAGAAAAAATCTTATTATTGCCGACAATGGTTCTGACATTATCTAGGGTGTTAATGGTGCAAACAAAGAGGCCGATTTCTTCGACGGTTCCGGTGATTCCTCCAGCAGAAATGAAGTCTCCTACCCCAAACGGACGGAAAATCACCAAGAAAACTCCGGCCGCAAAGTTAGCTAAGAGTCCACCCCAAGCTGCACCAATGGCAATCCCGGCAGCAGCTAATAAGGCAGCAAAGGAGGTGGTTTCGATGCCAAAGTAGCCTAAAATAGCGACAATTAAGACAATTTTTAGGGAAACTCCCAAAAAGTTAGCTAAGTAAGCAATTAAAGTGGGTTCAATACTTTGTCGCTTGAGGACACGGGACATGATACGAACCCCTTTGTTAATTAACCATTGTCCCACAACCCATAGGGCGATAGCACCTAAAAATTTTAAGCCAAAATTGGTAATTTGTTCTTTAAGGGTTTGGACAAAAACGTTAACCTGTTCTACCTGTACCTCATCAATGGGGATTTCTACAGGCAGTTCAACAGGTGCTTGCAATAGATACATTAGTGCAATCTCCTCACACTGTTATTACACTGCTTCATGAAACCTAGACAAACCTGGACAGGCTTGTTGTTCAATTCCTGCTTCAACCAAGGGAGACGGCTCCTTCTTGTCCACAGGCGTTCACCGATAAGCCATCGGCATTCTTGATCCAACCTTCGATATTTTTTGAGGCGTTGAGATCCCTGTCCATAACTTGGCCACAATTTTGACAATAATAAACTCTTTCAAATAAGGGCATATCTTGTATATTTCCGCAGACTGAACAAGTTTTTGAACTGGGGAACCACCTATCTACTATGGTTAACAAAAAGCCAAAACATTCTTGTTTATAACTCAACAATTCTCGAAAACGATACAATCCTAAATTAGATAAGGCATTGGATAATTTGTGGTTAGCCATCATCCCTTTTATGTTTAAATCTTCTATGAGAATATGTTGATAAGTTTTGGCCAATAATGTGGTGGTTTTTTGCAGAAAATCTTCTCGAATGTTGGTTATTCTTTTATGCTTTTTTCTTAGTTTCTGGTAATATTTAACCGCATTTTTAGATGCAGAGATTCCAGAACGACGGTTGCTGTGTACCTTATTTCTGTTTCTCCATTGTATCTTTCCTAGCTTGGTTTTCGCTTTTTTGATGGAAGATGGAGCCTCCAAGGTGTTTCCGTCACTAAGAGTGGCAAAAGTTTTTATTCCTAAGTCAATTCCTACTTTTTTATGGCAGTGTTTCATCTCAGGTCTTTTACAAGCTGAAACGGCAAAACTTATATACCATTTCCCTGCAGACCTCGATATAGTAAAGGTTTGAGAAACACAGTTATAAGGGATAGCCTCTTTTAATCTGAATGTTCCCAAAGTAGGAATTTTTATCTTTTTCCCTCCTTGACTAATACCTTACCGTTAGAACTATCTACTGTAAAACTACAGTGATCTTTCTTCTTTTTAAAACGAGGTAAGTCTGCTTTTATTTTAGGCTCTCTCCAACGGAAAATGCTTTTTTCAAGTCCCTAAAAGCATTCTGATAAATGCGAGATGAATATTTATTTGTCCATAAATATTCTGTTTGCTTTTTAGTAATGTTTGTAAAGACTTTCTTGATAGCATCTAACCGTTTTGAGTCACTGCCAGAAATTTCGGGAATATCCCAGGTGGATTTGAGTAAAGATAAGCCATGATTGTATACAAAGCGAGAAAAGCCAGCACAGCCAGCAAAAAAGCTCTTTTCTTTGTTATTCAGCTTTAATTCTCTCTTAATTGCGTACATGATTAGCTCTTTTGTAATGTTTTGACACTAACTCCTGCTAAATCGGCAAATTCACTTGGTCTATAGTGCATCCTAGACATTCTGTATAGGTATGTCGAGTATTGTACAGGTTTTTGTCTTCTAGAAAAAGCTCTTTAAGATATATGAGGGATTAATTTAGGTTCCAACATTTTCATAATTTGTTATGAATTAATCTTTTTTCCCCACACTCAAAGATATAGTAATGAGTTAACGACATATTCAAGACATGGATTTGACTGGTTTTTTCATAGTTGATTTTAACAATAAACCGTATTCAATTCCCTCTACTACGGCTTGATAAGAGGCTTCTAAAATATTAGGAGAAACCCCTACAGTAGTCCACCGTTCATGACCATTGCTCGACTCAATTAAAACGCGAGTATTAGCGGAAGTTCCGGCACCTCCATCGAGGATTCTAACCTTATAATCCGTGAGATGAAATTGGGCAATTTCAGGATAAAAATTAACTAAAGCTTTCCGTAACGCACTATCTAAGGCAGAAACAGGTCCGTTACCCTCGGCTACCTCTAATCTATCTTCTCCATTCACTGTTACTTTAATCGTCGCTAACGCATTACTATAGGGCATTCCTTCCCCATATAACCTATCACAATGAACTTGGAATCCTTGTAGTTCAAAGAAGCTTTTTGTCTGTCCTAACGCTTGACGCATTAATAGTTCAAAGCTGGCTTCTGCTGCTTCAAATTGATAACCTTCGTGTTCTAATTCTTTAATCCTTGTCAAAATTTCACGACAGGCAGCATCTTCTTTTTTTAACTCAATGCCAAAGGTTTTGGCCTTGGATAAAACATTACTTAACCCGGCCATTTCTGAGATAACAATGCGCCTTTCATTGCCAATATTTTCTGGTTTAATATGTTCATAGGTTAAAGGATTTTTCTGCACCGCAGACACATGAATGCCTCCCTTATGGGCAAAGGCCGAACGTCCCACAAAAGGCGCGTGGTCATCGGGGGCTAAATTAACCATTTCGCTAATTAAACGGCTCGTTTTAAGTTAGTTGGGTCAACTGGCTTTCTTCTAAACAGTGATAACCCATTTTTAACTGTAATTGGGGATTAAAGTACATAAGTTCGCATTTCCGCAGCGTCCCCGTAACCGTTGATGGTTCCTGTACCATTCTCACCCCTTCGACCACTCCAGCTAACCCGTTGGCCACGGCGGTTCCAGAATCATTATGAGTATGAATACCTAATTGAGGACTATCTTGATCGGGTTGAATCTCTAAGGAAGTTATCACATCTTTAACAATGCGACTGACATTGTGGGTAGGTTCCCCGTTGGTATCGCATAAAATAACCATTCTGCCCCGGCTGCTTTGGCGGTTTTCAGGGTTTTAGGGATAGTCTGGGTTATTGACATAGCCATCAAACCAATGTTCTGCATCATAAATGACACGCCGTCCCTGACTACGGAGATATTCTATCGTATCGGCGATCATGTTTAAATTTTCTTCTAGGCTGGTTTTTAGCCCTTCGGTGAACGTGGAGATCCCAAGATTTACCAAAAATGGTCACCCATCGGGTTCCGGCAGCTAAAATCGCTTTTAAAAGGGGGTCTTCGGCCGCTATTTTATGGGGACGACGGGTCGAACAAAAGGCG
>NZ_PRLH01000156.1 GCF_003013815.1 Cyanothece sp. BG0011
GTGAAAAGCTATCGAATTTCAGGAACACCAGACGGAAGTGGTCATTTTGATTTAAAAGACTGGTCTAGGGCCAGTGGAGGACACTGGGAATATTGGTACACTGTAGGAGGTAAATCTGGGTTAAGAAAGCAATCTTTTTAATTCACATCTTGCACCAGTACAGGAAAACTCAATAAGCAAGGAAAGAAGATAAATTCTTAAGCATTTACCGTCAAAATAAAACCTGTTGCCTGTTGCCTGTTGCCTGTTGCCTCCCTAAACTAGCTAGTTTAAGCGAAGGTGCAAGATATTACAACAACAGTCCGGCAATACAAGCCGTCATAAAACAAGCTAGTGATCCGGCTATCATAGCTCTTATCCCCAGTTTAGCCAAGTCCGATTGACGGTTAGGTGCAATGGCACTAATTCCTCCGATTTGAATGCCAATGGTTCCTAAATTAGAAAAGCCGCATAATGCATAGGTGGCAATAATTTGACTCCGTGGGGAAATGGTTTGATTCTTAATTAAAGTTTGAAGATCAAGATAAGCGATAAATTCATTTAAAATTGTTTTTTTGCCTAACAAAATTCCGACTTGTAAGCAATCTTCCCACGGGATTCCCATTAACCAGGCTACCGGTGCGAGTACGTAAGAAAAAATGAGTTCTAAGGAAAGATTAGACAGTCCTAACGGTTGACCAATAGCCCCTAAAATCCCATTAATTAAAGCCACTAATCCTAAAATAGCAATTAACATCGCTCCCACATTTAACGCTAATTTTAAGCCTTCTAATGCGCCATTAGTCGCTGCATCAATAGCATTGGTATAGGGACTTTTGAGCTTAATATCAATTGCATCCTTGGTGTCCACTTTATCCGTTTCGGGATACATAATTTTAGAGATAGCTAAAGCCGCCGGGGCAGACATCACAGAGGCAGAAATTAAATGGGTTGGAGAGATTCCCATCGCAATATAAGCAGCCATGACACCGCCAGCAATGGTGGCAAATCCCCCGGTCATGATAGCGTGTAATTCCGATAAAGTTAGGGATTTTATATAAGGTTTAATCATTAACGGGGCTTCAGTACAACCCACAAAAATATTAGAGGCACAACTTAAGGTTTCAGGCCCCGATGTTTTCATGGTACGTATCATTATCCAGCTGATCAGACTAACCAGACGGGGTAAAATTCCGTAATGGTAAAGGATAGCAATAAATGAGGCGAAAAAGATAATCGTTGGTAAGACTTTAAAAGCAATAAAATGCTCTTCAAAATTATCCCCGAATACAAATTTTGCTCCTACATCCGAATAATCTAAAAAGGTTTTCACTGTATTACCTAACCATTCAAAAATCCCTAACCCAATGGGAGTTTTTAAGATGAAAAGTGCAAGAATAAACTGCAAACCAAATCCCCAAGCAACCGTAGTCCAAGGAATAGCTAACCGTTCGTAAGATATCACATAAGCGAATCCCATAAAAACAATTAATCCCAATAAAGATATGAAATGCTCCATAATGTTTTAGATCAATCTAATTTGATTTAACCTTTAAAAGATATCTTCAAAAAAAACCTTGATTATTTTTACACAAATAGATTATTTTTTCAACAGCATCTAGATTAATAGCTCCATAAATATGAGGGAATTTTTCCCGATCATCAATCCGATGGTCAAGATTAGGATTGGGGTGTACAGGATCTTCCCATTTTAGGGTTGCTAATAATTTATCGGGATCAATTTCTAGGATAATTAATTGCTCATAATCAGCATAAAAAGTATTAGCAATGGTGATAATTTGAGATCGCTTTGAACAATGAATAAAACCTTCTTTTTCTAAAGAATCACATTTATATTCATGGTTGAGTTGGGCTTTTTCCCAAGTTTCTGCAGTTGTCAGATGAAAAATCATACTATAGATAAATTAAACATTAATTCAGATCAGATACTAATAGTCTAGCAGCTTCATGGGCTGCATCTCTAAACGGTAATAAAACGAGATCCGAACCGGCATTTTTGAGAATTTCCATTTCCCTTTCCGTGTGACTGGTGACAGCAATTTTACCTTGAAATTTTTGATATTCTAACGTATGTAATAAAGTTAGTCCGATACGTTGTCCCGGTAAGGTACTAATGACCCATTTTGCCTTATTTAAAGGGAGGGTTGCTGCAAATTCTGGGTCCTCTGCATCCCCATAAAAAGCTAATACCCCTTGATGGCGCCATGCTCTCACTAATTCTGGGTTAAAATCCACCCCTAAAACCTGTAAACCCGAACCTTGTAAAGCCCTAATTAAACTACCGCCATACCGTCCTAAACCAAATAAAATAATATCAACATTATCCACCTTAACTGCATTTAAATCCCCTAATTTTTGATGAGCATGGGGGATTAATTTATTCAAATGAGAAACAACCGGTAATAATTTTTCATAAATAGCATGAGAGTCAATAATCATATAAGTAGACACCCCCATAGTAATGAGTCCAACTAACGTAATTAAGCCTAAAACATTCTCATCAATATGACCTAATTCTAGTCCTAATGTCGCAATAATTAAAGAAAATTCACTAATTTGACTCAGAGATAAACTGGTAATGGTGCTAGTATATTTTTGATAACCCATGAGACTCATTAACACCATAATCATTAGAGGTTTACCCAATAAAACAAACGCCGACAAAATTAGAGCAGAAAAAAATTCTTTTCCTAAATAACTAACATTAATATGTATGCCTAAATCAATGAAGAAAAACAGTAATAAAAAGTCTCGTAAACTAACTAATCTGGCTCCAATAGTAGCTCGATAAGTTGTTGATGCTAAAGACACCCCGGCCACAAAAGCCCCCACTTCTTTACTAAACCCTAACCCATCTCCCACGGCTGCTAAAGCGATCGCCCAAGAAATGGCAAAAATTAATAACAACTCCGTCGAATTCGCTAAAACATGAAGTAATTTAGGTAAAACATAGCGAGTTAAAAAAGCAATGAATACTAAAAAGATTCCCCCTTTTAAGATAACTGAAATAACCTCTTGTCCTAAAGACTGTTGTGAATCCTCACTAAATGCTGTTAACAAAATCATAGCGACAACAACCACTAAATCTTGAACAATGAGAACCCCCAAGGCAATGCGGCCATGTAAAGCGTCAATTTCTTGTCTATCTGATAATAATTTAACGACAATAATGGTACTCGAAAAAGTTAAAGATAAGCCAATATAAAAAGCAGAAATAAGATCAAACCCCAAAAAACTAGCAATCACATCACCTAACATTCCCGTGATTATAATTTGACCCATGCCGGCAACAATAGCCACCGGACCAACGGATTGAATTTCATGGGGATCAAGTTTTAAACCCACCACAAATAACAATAAAGCAATCCCCAATTCAGCCAATAATTCCACTTCTTCATTAGCCGAAACTATCTGTAACCCCGCCGGACCAATGAGAATACCAACAATAATAAACGCCATAATTAAAGGTTGACGCAACCATAAGGCTAATCCTCCCACAGCCGTTGCAATGGCCATAATACAGGCGATTTCTGCAAAAACACTACTAAAACTAAACATAATATTTTCTTTTGATACCCCTTTTGAATCCAATTGTAGAATTAAATTGTAGGAAAACGGGAACAAAAAAAATAACCCGATCGGGGGATGGGATTGTTATGAAGATTTATTACATTAGAAGTATAAAAGAGATGCGAGGAGTATCAAATATGAAAAGGAATATATTAAACGCTGTCTTATTAGCTACCCCGATTTTATTAGCTAGTCCCGTAATGGCAGGAAACCCGGCCCACGTTCAACAATTATTAGAAACCGGAATGTGTCAAGGGTGTGATTTGAGTAATGAAGACTTAAGATATGCTCATTTGATTGGCTCTGATCTTAGAGATGCTAACCTAGAAGGAGCAACTCTTATTGAAGCTAACCTAGAAGGGGCTGATCTCACAGGAGCAAACCTAGAAGGAGCAAACCTGATGGGTGCTATGTTAACGAATGCTAGTCTTAATGATACCAATTTAGATAATGTTAACTTAGCCTCTGCCATCATTTATGATGCAGACGTAACCGGCGCATCCATGGAAAACCTAGACATTACCAACGCACAAATCTTTAACACTGGTATCGGTGTCGGTGGCGAAAAACCATAATTGAATGAAATAGTGTCATGAAATTAATAAAAGTCGGGGCGATAGTGGGAAACAATACCCTTTCCTACTAATTCGCCCCTTGTTCGTTATTGAATTTAGAATGAAGAATTTTAGAATGAAGAATTTAGAATTTAGAATGAAGAATTAGTTTTTTGCTTTGGTGTTTTTGATGATTGCATGAAGAATGGAAATTAATTCATTAGATTCGTTAAGTAAAGACACTAATCTGGGTTCTAGGTTTTTTTCAGTGGCGATTAAGATTTTTAACCAATAACTTGTTTCTCTAGCTTCCTTGAGAGAAATACTCATTTTATGAATAAAATCAGCTTTACTTTCTGCATTCTGTGCTTCTTCGACATTAGCACCAATACTTGTTCCAGAACGAATTAACTGTTTACTCAAATCATATCCTGTTCCACCGTTTTCTCTTAAGAACTTACAAAGCTTAACGATTCTTATACTAAAGTTTAGAGTCCTTTGTTGTATATCTTTTTTTGCCATATTTATAAAATAACTCCCAGCAAACTGTCAATAATTAATTAGCAACAAAATGAATAAAATTAAAATTATTTTTTCTAAATTCTAAATTCTAAATTCTAAATTCTAAATTCTGTCCCCCTTAATCTTGCAAAAAAAAAGTAAACTAGAAGAATAACGAACTAGATAAAATTTTATGGCCCGTAGACCACCTCCTCGTTATTCCGATCGCCGTTCAAACCCTTCCCCTTCCCCTCCCCCTTCCCCCAAATCCAACATTAACTATGGAACCATTGCCCTATTTGGAGGCATTTTTGTCTTAGGGATTGGAGTTGGTATCGGCGTGAGTTCTAATGCCAGTTTTGACCCTAAAAATGTCGCATCACGGGAAGTTATTGATAAAAGTGCGCCCAATGCAGAACTGTGCGTTCAATATGGGGCCAGCGCCATTGTTGCCGATATGCGGATTTTTCTGACCTTAAATCCCTTTAGTGTCTTTGTCACTCAACCGCAAATGCAACCCGGATGTGTTCTACGTCGTTCTAATATGAATTTACTAGAACAAAAACGACTGATCACCTCAGAACAAGCCAGAGATTGCCGAAATCGCATGAATACCTTTGGTTTTGTTGGTTCTTTAGAGAGTAAGCCCACCATTGATTGTATCTATCCTAACGATGCAGCCGGTAACTTATTCTTGAACCCACCCGGATCAGTTAACCCTCGATCCGAAGGAGAGAACTTTTAAGCCCGTTCAAATCCGTTTATCCTATAAGATGAGACAAAAATAGTTTTAAGAAATGTAGTATGACGATTGATCAAAAACAAGCCATCACCATTGCTGTTGTGGGAGACGTTCATGACCAATGGGAAACGGCCGATAATGATGCATTAGAACAGTTAAATATTGATCTGATTTTATTTGTGGGAGACTTTGGTAACGAATCCGTTCCCGTGGTGCGTAAAATTAGTGAGGTATCCGCCCCCAAAGCAGTGATTATGGGCAATCATGACGCTTGGTATACCGCCTCTGCTTGGGGACGGAAAAAATGCCCTTATGATCGCCATAAAGAAGATTGGTTACAACAACAATTAGATATATTGGGTGAGATTCATGTCGGTTACCATAAATTAGATTTTCCTCAATTTAATCTTTCTGTTGTGGGCAGTCGTCCCTATAGTTGGGGGGGTCCAGAGTGGAAAAATAAAGACTTTTTACGCGATCGCTATCAAGTCTCCAATTTTACAGAATCCACCGAAAAAATCATGGCCGCTGTTCAAGAAACCAGCGAAGATAATATTATTTTCTTAGGTCATAATGGTCCCACCGGTTTAGGCAAACATCCCGAAGCCATCTGCGGAAAAGATTGGCAACCCCTAGGGGGCGATCACGGTGATCCCGACTTTGCCCAAGCGATCGCACAGACCTATGATTTAGGGAAAAAGATCCCCTTAGTTACCTTTGGTCATATGCACCACCGTCTGCGTCACACCCGTTCCCAACTCCGCACCCGACTGGCAACCAATGAACAAGGAACCGTTTACTTAAATGCAGCTTGTGTCCCTCGGATTATTGAAGAAAATGGCCAAAAATTACGGAATTTTTCCTTAGTTTCCTTAGATAATGGGAAAGTGACTCATATTTCTTTAGTATGGGTAGATAATCAAGGAGCGATCGTCACCGAAGATCGTCTTTATGAACAACCGGTTCTTTCTCCGATTAATTAAACAATATGAGGTTACTGTCTCCGTTTTCTTCTCAACCCATTGCCCCGTTATTCATTTATTTTCCTGGTATGGATGGAACCGGACAATTATTTCATCGACAAGGAGAAACACTAAAAGATTTTTTTTCCATTCGCTGTTTATCCATTCCCTCTAATGATCAAAGTGATTGGCAAACTTTGGTTAAGAATACGGTTACTTTAATTAGAAAAGAATTAGAGTCTCACCCTCATGCTTCGGTTTATTTATGTGGGGAATCCTTCGGCGGTTGTTTAGCGATTCAAGTCGCTTTAGCCGCCCCAGAATTAATGGAAAAAGTCATTTTGGTTAATCCAGCCTCTTCTTTTAATAAACGAGCTTTTCTCAGGTTAGGAGTGGAACTCAATCAATGGATTCCTAACTTTGTCTATAAAGGCTCGGCCTTAGTTCTTTTATCCTTTTTAGGGGCATTAAATCGCATTACCAATCGAGACAGTCGAGCTTTATATAATGCCATGCAATCCCTTCCTCAAGAAGTGGTCAGTTGGCGACTTTCATTATTACGAGATTTTGAAATTAACGAAAAAAAAGTGAGACGGTTTGAAAAACCCATATTAGTATTAGCCAGTCAAGAAGATAAATTATTACCGTCCGTCGATGAAGGAAAAGAATTAGTTAATTATTTTCCCAATAGTCGCTTGGCTATTTTACCCGAAAGTGGTCATGCTTGTTTATTAGAAACAGACGTTAATTTATTGGACATTTTAAAACAAAATAACTTTATCGCCTTACCGGCTAGAGAACAGCCAACCTCTTCAAGGGAGTAGGGAGTAAGGGGAGCAGGGAGCGCCGGAGTAGGGAGACTGTATAAACAAAGGAAAATAGGGCTTTAACTTGCATGAGTGCCTTTTGCCTCTTGCACCTTCCCTACCCCCCTGCCCCTAACCCCCCCTGCCCCTAACCCCCCCTGCCCCTAACCCCCCCTGCCCCTAACCCCCCCTGCCCCTAACCCCCCCTGCCCCCCTTATAAAGGGGGGTGTGGGGGGTGTGGGGGGTGTGGGGAGATATAAGCCGCAAGATATTAGTAAAATATTGATACACCCCATTGGAAACCGCTATCAGACAACTCCGTGTCAATTTCATTAGACGATATTTTAATAACCGAAGAGCTATCTTTACGATCGCCTCGTCAGCCCAATTGGCAGGCCGAAAATGAGGCGTTGCGATCGCTGGCTCGACAATTAGTCCATAAACCGGAGAAGATGCTGCAAAGCTTAGTAAAAATGGCCGTTGAGCTATGCAAGGCAGGAACGGCTGGCGTTAGCCTCATAGAAACACAGCCCGAAGGGAAAGCGGTTTTTCGTTGGGTTGCCATGGCCGGAATACTAGCATCCCACATAGGAGGTGGCACGCCACGTAACAATAGCCCCTGTGGAGTCTGTCTGGAGCAGGGAAGTCCAGTGTTATTTTCCCATCCTGAGCGGTATTTTACCTATTTTCAAGAAGCCAACACCCCCATTGTAGAAGCGTTGGTGTTACCCTTAATTGCGGAGAGGCAAGCCCTCGGCACCATTTGGATTATCACTCACGACGAGAGCCGACAGTTTGACCCCGAAGATGTACGGTTGATGAGCGGATTAGCCGATTTTACAGCAGTAGCTCTATTGCAGTATCAGCAACATACCCAGGTATTACAGGCAAATAAGGCTCGGCTGGCAGCAGAAGCGTCCGAGCGCAAGCTGGCCGAAGCAAGATCCCAGGCTTTAATTGTCAATCTGCCCGGTGGAGCAGTATTTCTGGTGGATCAAGAACTGCGCTACTTATTAGCAGCAGGAGAAGCCTTGGAGATCGCCAACTTTAAACCCGAAGATTTTATCGGACAGACGATTTTTGACGTACTACCCCCTGAACTGGCGGCCAGTTATGAGCCAATATACCGAAAAGCTCTAGCAGGGGAAACCTTCGAGTATGAGCATTATTCCCACGATCGCTGGTATAACTCCCGTGGTACGCCGATGTACGACGACAATGGCCAAGTCTATGCCGTCCTGGTGGTTTCCTATGACATCACGGAACGCAAACAGGCTGAAACAACGATCGCCGAAGACCTGCAAGATATGCAACTGCTCCACGACCTGGCGACCCGACTGATTACCGAAGGGGACATTCAGACGCTATATCAGGAAATTATGGCGGCCGCCATCGCCCTGACGCGAGCGGATGCTGGCACCGTGCAAATTCTCGATGAGGAGACTCAGGATTTGTTGCTGCTGGCGACTCAGGGGTTTGAGCAACCCATGATCGATCACTTCTATCGGGTCAATGCCAGTTCAAGTACGCCTTGTGGCATCGCCCTGGCAAAAGGCGATCGCACTTTCGTGGATTTCGATCTACCCCCTAGAGAAGACCCTGACGGCTCGATGGCACTGCACCGGGAGGCCGGCTTACTTTCCGCACAGTCCACCCCACTAATTACCCGATCAGGGCAAGCCATTGGTATGGTGTCAACCCACTGGCGTGAACACCATCGCCCTAGCGATCGCCAACTGCGATGTCTTGACTTACTAACGCGACAGGCTGCCGATTTGATTGAACAACGACAAGCCATAGAAGCCCTGCGTGTATCGGAAGAAAAATATCGATCGCTGTTTGAAGCCATTAACGATGGTTTCGCATTGCTCGAACTATTGTACGACAATGACAATAGACCTAATGATTGTCGCTTTTTAGAAGTCAGTCCCTCCTTTGAAGCCCAAACTGGATTGCGCCAACCCCAAGGCCAAACCCTTAAAGAAGTCATTCCCTCCATTGAGTCAGGTTGGTTTGAGCAATATCACCAGGCTCTTATCACAAACAAACTGGTTCACTTTGAGATGTACCAGAACTATCTCAAGACTTGGTTTGAAGTCGATGTTTTGCCCTATGGTAATCCACAGAATCGACAAGTGATGATCGTTTTTCGTAACATCAACGATCGCAAACAAGCTGAAGCTAATCAAATTCGTCTGATTCGAGAACAGGCTGCCCGTGAAAAAGAACAACAACGCGCCGAATCTCTAGCGGAGCTAAATCGTACTAAAACCCTATTTTTCAATAATGTTTCCCATGAATTTCGTACCCCCCTGACTTTGTTCTTAAGTCCCATAGAAAATGCCATTACTCAGTTAGAAAGCCAAGAAAAGTCAGAAACTATCAAAGAACAACTACAACTAGCCCATCGCAACGCCTTACGGTTACTAAAATTGGTCAATACCCTGCTGGACTTTTCCCGTGTGGAAGCCCAAAGAATGGAAGGAAACTATAAACCGACGGATTTAGCTGTTTATACGGCTGATTTGGCCAGTGTCTTTCGTTCAACCGTTGAAAGTGCTGGGTTACGGTTCATCGTTGATTGTCCCCCTTTGTCAGACTTGGTTTGGGTAGACCGAGAAATGTGGGAAAAAATTGTTTTCAATCTACTCTCCAATGCCTTTAAATTTACCTTTGCGGGGAAAATTCGGGTGAGTTTGCGAGGGGAAGGAGAAAATGGTCAGGCTACCCCTGAAATGCCTAAATTTGCCATTCTTGAAGTTCAAGACACCGGCATCGGTATCTCCCCTGAAGAACTTCCTCACATTTTTGAGCGATTTTATCAGAGTCAGAACCATCAAGGACGGAGTTATGAAGGCTCAGGCATTGGTTTATGCCTGGTACAAGAATTAGTGAAACTCCATGACGGTACGGTTGAGGTGAGGAGTCAAGTAGGACAGGGAACAACCTTTACAGTAACTTTACCCATCCATGAGCGAGCGCACCTTTCTGAGCAAAATTTAGACGAACCCTCTATCCCAAGCCCAACAACACAGGCTAATGCGTTTGTGGAAGAAGCTCAAAGTTGGCTACCAGAGAGAAATTTAACCCTAGAAGAAGCTCAGACTGATGAGCCAAAGGCTAAAATTCTCTTAGTCGAAGACAATGCAGATATGCGTGACTATCTCAAAACACTGCTAGATCCCTACTACGAGGTAGAAACGGCCAATGACGGGGTAGAAGCTTTGACCTTGATTCGTCATGTTTCAGATCGTAACGATAACGGTGCTATGTACGATCTCGTACTGACAGATATCATGATGCCCAGGTTAGATGGTTTTGAACTGTTGCGATCGCTACGCAATAATCCTGAAACGCGACAAATACCCATTATTATGATCTCGGCACGAACCGAGGAAGAATCCCAGATTGAAGGATTAGAAGCAGGGGCCGATGACTATCTAGTCAAACCTTTCTCAGCACGGCAGTTATTGGCGCGAGTGGAGGCTCATGTGAAACTGACTCAAATGCGACAAGTTCAAGCATGGAACGAAACCTTAGAGGCTAAGGTAAAGACACGGACGGCTCAACTCGAAGCAATTAATGAAGAATTAGAGGCGTTTTCTTACTCGGTATCCCACGACTTACAAACCCCTCTGCGCTACATCAGTAGTTTTGTGGAACAGTTGCACCAAAAACTGGAGGGGAATACCGATGCTAGTACCCTGCGCTATCTTAACATCATCGACGAAGCGGCCAGTCACGCCCAGCAGATGATTGATCACCTGCTGGAATTTTCCCGTAGGGGCAAAAGTGAACTGGTTTGGCTCCCAGTCTCCATGGACCAGTTGGTGGAGGACGTGCGATCGCAACTACAACCGGACATCGGCGATCGCATCATTGAGTGGCACATCGAACCCTTACCAGAGGTTCAAGGGGATTCCCAAATGCTGCGACTGGTTTGGCAAAATTTAATATCAAATGCTGTTAAGTATACTTGTGATTCTGCTGTAGCTATTATTACTATCGGTAGTAAGACTGATAATAACCAGATTGTTTTCTTTGTTGAAGACAACGGAGTCGGATTTGATATGACATACCGAGATCGCTTGTTTACCCTGTTTCAACGGTTACATTCCCAAGAACAGTTTGCTGGCAGTGGTGTAGGGTTAGCCAATGTGCGACGGATTATTCATCGACATGGGGGACGGGTTTGGGCTCAAGGGGCTGTTAATCAAGGGGCAAAGTTCTACTTTTCCTTACCCAAACAGGAGACAACAAGATGAAAAAGCTTCAGATTCTCCTGTTAGAAGATAATCCCCTGGATGCTGAAGTGGTGAGCGTTACTCTGGCTGATGGTGGCATTGATTGTGATTTAGAGGTGGTCAATAGTCGCGCTGCATTTGTGGCAGCGTTGGAAACAGAAGAGTTTGCTCTGGTTTTAGCAGACTATGCCCTACCCGGATTTGATGGTTTGACAGCATTGAGCATTACTCGTGAACGTTATCCCCATTTGCCCTTTATTTTTGTCTCAGCCAGTTTAGGGGAAGAGTTGGCCATTGAATCCCTAAAAATGGGAGCCACTGATTATGTTCTTAAGCAGCGACTAGAACGGTTAGTTCCCTGTGTAGAAAGAGCGTTATGGGAAGCCCAAGAATATCGTAAGCGCAAGGCTGTTGAAACTGCCCTACAAGAAAGTGAAGATCGATTACGTTTAGCCATTGAGTCCGCTCAACTGGGGACTTGGGACTGGAATCTGATCACCAATAAGCTCAAATGGGATGCCGGTTGTAAAGCTATGTTCGGCTTACCTCCTGAAGCAGAAACGAACATTGAGACTTTTTTTCAAGGATTACATCCGGATGACCGTGAACGATTGCATCAGGTGGTACAAGCGTCCCTCAATCCTGTTAACGGGGGTAATTACGATATAGAATATCGAACCATTGGCTTTCAGGATCAAGTTGAACGCTGGCTCAAAGCAAAAGGACAAGTTTATTTTGATGAAAATGGCACACCGTTTCGTTTTATTGGCACCGTGTTAGAGATTACAGAGCAAAAACAGGCAGAAGCCATCATGACCGCCGATTTGCGTGATACTCAACGCTTACAAGAACTGAGTACCTACCTGATCTCTGAAGAAAATATTGAGATCATCTACCAAAAAATTATCGAGGTTGCGATCGCTCTTTCACGGGCTGATGCTGGTTCCTTTCAATGCTTTGATGTTAAAATTAATCAGTTGAAATTATTGGCAACCGAAGGCTTTAGTCAGCGTATCATCGATCATTTCGATTGCGTTATGGCGAGTTCACAAACATCTTGCGGTCGTGCTTTGCTTAACGGTGAACGGGCTTTTATTGATTTTGATGCCCCAGATGATCCTGATGACTGTTTGAAAATGCACCTTGATGAGGGATTTCTTTCGGCCCAGTCAACCCCCCTGATCTCTCGATCCGGTCAATTTATCGGTCTGTTTTCCACTCACTGGCGCAAACATCATCGTCCTAATGAGCGAGAGATCCGATTTCTCGATTTACTGGCTCGTCAAGCTGCCGATCTGATTGAGCAACGACAGGCTTTGGTTGAGCGTCAACACCTCCTAGAACGAGAACAGGCTGCACGGGAAGAGGCTGAACAGGCTAACCGCCTCAAAGATGAATTTTTGGCTATTTTGTCTCATGAGTTGCGATCGCCTCTTAATCCAATTTTGGGCTGGTCAACCCTACTGCAAACAAAACAATTTGATCCCGTCACAACACAAAAAGGGCTTTCGACCATTGAACGCAACGCTAAACTACAAACTCAACTGATTGATGATCTCCTCGATATTGCTCGCATTTTACGGGGTAAACTCAAGTTAGAAGAGACGACAGTTAATCTGGTAACAGTGATTGAAGGGGCTATGGAAGTGGTCAGAACCAAGGCTGAAGCAAAATCCATTGCTTTGCACTTCGATAGGATCAATGCTTGCCAAGTCAGAGGAGATGAGGGACGACTCGAACAAGTGGTGTGGAATTTGTTGTCAAACGCCATTAAATTTACCCCAGAAGGGGGTCAGGTAGTGGTAGAACTTGAAGTGAACGGTGATCAAGCTTGCCTAACCGTTAGAGACACTGGCAGAGGTATCAGCCCAGACTTTCTGCCCCATTTATTTCAATCCTTTCGTCAAGAAGATGTTTCCATCACTCGGCAGTATGGGGGTTTGGGGTTGGGCCTTGCCATCGTTAAATATATAGTAGATGGCCACAACGGTAGTATTACGGCCCATAGCTTAGGAGAAGGAGAAGGGGCTACCTTTACCGTAGAACTTCCTGTGCTACAAGAGGACGTGAGGACTTCTCCCACTTCCCTAAGTTCCCTCAGCACTGATCTAAGGGGCATTAGAGTGATGGCGGTTGATGACAGCGAGGATACACGCCAGTTACTAGAGATGCTGTTAACCGCTTATGGTGCCGAAACCAGCGTTGTTGCTTCTGGGACTGAAGTCTTAGCTAAGTTAAGCACGTTTGACCCTGATGTGCTGATTTGCGACATTAGTATGCCGGATATGGATGGTTATACCCTTCTTCAGCAGATTCGAGGCTTACCCGATGCACAGGGAGGCAATACTCCGGCGATCGCCTTGACCGCTTTTACCCGCCACGAAGATCGTCAAAAGGCTTTATCAAAAGGGTTTCAACAACATCTTCCTAAACCGATTGACCCGAATAAGTTGGCAACGGCGATTGTCCAGTTAGTTTGACTGACATCTTGCATCAGTACAAGAAAACTTAATAATCATGAGAAGGTAATCAATTTTGAATAAGTTAGCCTTAAAATAAGATACTTTTGCCTGTCTTGGTGAGCGTTCCCTTGCGCAGATGCGAAGGCGCGGGGTCTCACCGCTCTTGCCTCTTGCCTCTTGCCTATCTTCACTAGCTAATTTAATCGAAGGTGCAAGATATAAGTTGACCTTCTATAATCACCCCCACACCCCCCACACCCCCCACACCCCCCTTTAGAAGGGGGGCAGGGGGGGTAGGGGCAGGGGGGGGTCAGGGCAGGGGGGGTTCAGGGCAGGGGGGGTAGGGCAAGAGGAAACAGGCACTCATGCAAGTTAAAGCCCTGTTTCTCATTGTTTATCGTCGCTTCGCTCCTGGGTGTGGGGTGTGGGTTTGAATCCCCATTCAATTGCCTCCCTACACCCTACACCCTAAACCCTGTTCAAATGCGGCCCTTTACTTTCTCCCCACTGGTGGGGCTGCGGGGCCTTCTACTTCTACCTTAGTATCCGCAGGAGGGTTAGGGGTTTTCTTCCCTTCTGATGGCGTTTTCGGGCTTTGAGTCGGTTTTTTAGATTCTGCAGGAGCCGGTGGGGTTTGATTTTGGGGCGTTTGAGGAGTCTCAGAGGGTTTAGACTCCGTTGGGGGTTTGGGGGTCGAATTAATAGGATTTTCAGGGGTTGGAGAGGGACTTTTTGGCTCTTGAGGAGCTGGTGGGGTTTGATTTTGGGGCGTTTGAGGAGTCTCAGCCGGTTTAGGCTCCGTTGGGGGTTTGGGGGTCGAATTAATAGGATTTTCAGGGGTTGGAGAGGGACTTTTTGGCTCTTGAGGAGCCGGTGGGGTTTGATTTTGAGGGGTTTGAGGAGTCCCGGCGGGTTTAGGCTCCGTTGGGGGTTTGGGGGTCGAATTGGTAGAATTTTCAGGAGTCCGAGTCGGAGTTTTTGGCTCTTGAGGAGTGCTTGGGGTTTGATTTTGAGGCGTTGCAGGAGCGGGCGTTTTCGGTGTCGGAGACGGAGAAGTTTGGGGTTGATTATTTCTTTCCCCTTCAGCAACCCCCGTTCCACAGATGTTAGGATCGTATTGAAAGACAACCTTAACCCTGGTTGATTGAGGAAAACTGCGAGCTCTAACCGCTTGTAATCCTTGATTATCCAAAAGTCCATAACCTGAAGGACGAGTTAGAAAAGGGGGTTTTCTCAGTTGTCCATTATCATTCACTAAAACATTATAAGTAGGACTTCCCTCTAATTTGAGGTTACAAGCAGCTTTTGGATAGGCTGCTTTGATCGTTATCATTTGATTGGGTTTTAGGGTCACTCCTGTTTGTGCTTGCCATTGAGCATCTTTGAGATTAGCTTCTTGTTTGGTGGTTCCTTGAGGATTATAGGTTAAATTATCAGCCCCTTCTTGGATGTCTTGGACGAGATTTCTAATAATTTCATCTTGTCGGGTTGGGTCGTTATTAGAATTACGAGAGATTTGAGGATTATTAACGGGGTTATTAGGGCCTTGGAATAGGGGGTTATTGGGTTTAGCAGGAGTGGGATCACCAAAATCGATAGTTTGACGAGGGTCTACCCTTTGTTCTGGTATTTCTGCGTCAGGAATGGGAGGGGTTTTCGGGGTGGGATCTTGTAGGGAAGGAGAAGGAGGAGAAGGTAAACGAGTGGAGATGGGAGGGGGACTGGGAAAAGAGCGTCGTGGCGGTAGTTCAACAGGAATTCTACTATAATCGTTGTTGAAATTTAGGGGAGGCAGCGGGGGTAAAGCCGGGGGACTGGGTAGGTTATTGAAATTGTTGGGTAAAGAAGACTCTAAAGAAGGGGAGTCTAACATGGGCAAATCCCCTAACGTAGAATTAGGGAAGTCTGGCATACTCGATAGTGCTGAATTTTGCTCAGGTAGGCGACTTTGTTCGTTAGGGTTTAATTCAATTAGGGGGACATTGATCGGTCCTTGGTCTGTTCCTTCTGATTCGGCGGTGGGTAAATTGGTCACATAAGGAACCAGCAAAAACAAGGCTAACCCATGAAGACCGACAGAAACTAGAGTAGGAATAACATTAGAATTAAAAATGCGAATCGGTGCGCTTTGAAAATAGGAAGAGGCCATATTGGATTATACGTAAGTTTTTATAAGTAGTTGCTATTTTGTTAGTCTAAGACTTTTTTGCGTGACTTACCACCAATTGGGGAGGCTTCATACCTCCCTTTTCTCATAGCTACGGATAAACAAGCTTGACAGATAAGCTCATCATCTCCCCCAAAGGGCTAAACCCCCTCCTCGTCCCCGTGCAGCGATTAAATTATCTTCGATGAGAAAGTAAGTAAAAAAGGCTTGTTTTTTGAGCTTTTCTTCATAAAATTTTTTTTCGCTTTTTTTTCCCCCACGGATTTTCCCTTGATAGACATTAAAATTACCGAGGGCAATGGACATCTGAGTAAAGTCAAACGCAAGAATATTTTTGGGAGATACAAATTTAGCAGGGCCAATTAAGGTTAGATTGATCGCACCTAATTGGATGGAATTTTCGATGGTTCCTGGTTGAGCTGTGGTTTCTGGATTATAGGTTAATTCAATGGTCGCCCAACGGGGCAAATAACGTCCGGAGCGCAAGACAACCCCGGCCTGATTTTGAGCTTGTTTTGTCCCGGTAATAAAGCACAGTCGCCAGGTTCCTTGTAACTGTTGAGGGGTATAAGAGGGTTTAGTTTGACGACTAAATTTTTCAGCGGCCACTAAGGCTAAGACTAGCTTATCAGAAGGGGGTTTTTCCTCTCGTTTTTTAAAGATCCAGGTAACAGCTTGTTGAAGGCTTAATAGATAATTCATAACTTGATTAAACAGGGAAATAGACAGCTATTTTCTGTAGACTTAATCCAATTCAGATTCAGGCATCAATTGTAAGATTCCCATAGCTAGAGCTTTAGGTTCGAGATATTGAGCTTCAAAGACGGCTAACATATCTTTTAGGGTAGGATTACCCCGAGAACTTCCTGTGACCCCCATAGCCACCACCAAACCGCAGTATCCCCCAGTTTGTTGACACCGTTGATCCCATTTTTTTCGAGCTTGTTGATGATCTCGATCCTCTTGCATAAATTCCCCAAAAATGAACAGAGAATGATCTCCCGTTTGTAAAATTCCTAAATCGTACATTAATTCTTCCCAAGGATCTTCCCCTGGATTAAAACAAATTCCTTGTACATTTCCTGCTTCTTGGAGGGTTTGAATCATTTGTTTGGCTTTCGGTCGAGAGGTTTGTACCACCACCACCGGCATTCCTTCCCCTTTAGGAATGACATGATGGGAAGGATAATAAGTTTTTGGGTTATGCTGTAATTTTTCTAGGGTATTCCAAGGAATAATACCTAAACTGAGGAAAGAATTTTCGGGAATTAAATCGTCTCCTAAAGGAAATCTAACTTTATTGTCCTCATCTTCTTCAATTTCTAATCCTTCTATTAATTCTGCTGTCAGTTCAGGAAGGGTCGAAACTTTCAAATTAATCAGCTTGGGTTCACCGTTTTCTGACATATCGGTAAACCGATGATATCTTTGAATTTTGTCAATAATCTCTTCGGTTAAGGATAATTTATTTCGTTCAAAGAAGCGTAAGAAAGCTTGTATCCCATAATAAACAATTTTGGCCTCTTCTTCATCGAGAAAAGGACGAATTCCTTCGTAGGGATGGATACTACCATAGCGAGGTAAGGTTAAGGCTCCTTCCGTATCGTCTTCCTCGAAATCATCGTCATATTCGTCTAAATCATCGGTAAATTCAAAATTTAAAAACCAACAATCTTGCGCTAAAAACGCTTGTTCAAGGAGATGGCTCGATTGTTCATGCAAAGCAGCTTGACGAAACTGTTTGAGAGACTCTAAGGAACGATAGAGAAGCAGACCATATTCTTCTCCTGACATTCCCATGGCGCAACAATAGAGGGTATCGATTCCCCAACGATTAAATTCAACGGCAATGATATCGTAATCAGCCAGAATATCCCAAGGGGCTGCTTGGGCTACCTCGTGAGCAGTTTCCATGAGTAAGGGTTCATAATGCTCCGGTAGAGCCGGGGGACGAGTATCTTCGACCGTTTCAAAACTCCGAAAGAGTTGATCAATTAAGGGTAAGTCGGGGGCATAATCAATGGAGATGTCTAAGGTTTGTAACGCCCCTCGCAGGAAAAATTGTAATTCTCGATTCCGGACGACAATTTTTTGCGGTCGGGCCGGTTGGGCCGGACTGTGGGGGGTTTCAATGGCTCGCAGCAGGGTTCTGACGACGGCCTCAGGACCGGCATGAGAAGGAGCAACATCCATCGCTCTAACCACTCCCTGGGAACCATCAACCCAGATGATACATTCTTCTTGTTCTGGGTTGCCGGGAATTCTACCTCTAAGACCCGCCACAGAACGGCGATCGCCTTCCCAAACACTGGGAATTTGAGGAATTCGCTGAAGCCGATGTTGCGTGGTTTGAGGCAAATTATTCATACAACTTAATCGTTAAAAAGGGGTGAGCGGATCTCGCACAGAAACAGTTAGGTTCGGCCCTAGCCGACCTTCAAACCTCATTTTAACGTGAGTTCGGTGTTAGGTGATATTTAACTCATTAGAAGTCAAAATAGAGTGCGTAATTGGGCTGACAAAGCCGAATATAAGACGCACTCAAGACAGTCAAAAGTATTACCTCTTCTCTTAGGCAAGAAGATTCAATTGTAAGGTTCCCACGCTATAGCGACAGCTTAGCGTGGGCTTTCTGTAGCCCTGAATTTACTGGACAAGCCAATAAACTCGAACCTCCAGGCGACCTTACACTTCGCCCCACTAAAGCTATCATCAACGACCCATTAAGATCAGCATCTCCAATCCATCCACAAGCTTTATTACTGCATTTAAAAAACTTATGATTTCTTAGTCCAATATGCAGACAACAATGACAAGTTTGCGATGTATATCTTGGGTTAATTGCTATTACCTCAATCCCTTCTTTAATTCCTTTATATTCTAGAAAAGTTCTTAACTGATAGAAAGCCCATGAATTCGATCGTCTTCGTTCAGTTTTATTTCTAGGTTTTTGATTAGTTCTTTCTCGAATTCCCGTTAAATCTTCAATAGATACAAAGGATTGAGTTTGCTTAGCTTGGCTAATGATTGCTTTAGATATGTTGTGGTTAATCCATGCCTGATACCTTCTTTCTTTACCCGATAGCTGTTTCAAAATATTCCTAGTTCTACGCCTAGTTGATCTTGTGCCTTGGGTGGCTTTTTTCTGTAAAGAAGCTCTGACTTTGGTTAATGTATCTCGTTTCTCTTGAATCTCCTTTCCTGACCATGATTTATTGGTGCTAGTAACTGCTATGTCTCTTCTACCAAAATCTACCCCAATAACCCCCCTGCCTTCGGCATCCCCCCTATTAGGGGGGACTATGGGGGTGGGGCATCAGATTTAAGTTGAATATGGACATACCAATCACCATCTTGATGTTGGCAAACTTGCGCTGATGTTGGATTTTGACCTGACAGCTTTCCTATATGGTAATTACTTACTCTCATAGGAATTTTAGCTCGTTTTCCTGTTGTACTAATACTAGCTAAATAACCAGTTTCAATAAACCGAAAAGTACGAGTATCACAGTCAAAGCTAGTAGGTTTAAAGTGTTTAACTTTTCTACCTTTTTGTTTAGCAGTTAAGCGATTAGCTGCGACCCTAGCGCAAGCTCTAACAACATGATTGGCTGTTAATCCAAAACGTTCTTTAACGTCTTGATAACAAACAGCTTGAATTGAGTTTCTATTGGTTAAATTAGGTTTAACAGTCTTATTAATATAGTTGCAGGCATCAGCAAACGCCTGAGCAGTATAACCCAACAATTGAGTTTGCTTTGATGTAGGTTGAAGCTTGACAACTAGAGTTAAGACTTGTTTCATCGACCTTAAAAACTCACCAAAATGATATGCTAACATAAAAATCGTACTTCGTGTTAACAAATTGGTCGCAATTCCTCTGAACGCTAACATCCGTATAGCGTCAGCCTCCTTGCGACATCAAGGTGAACTATGCTGAAGACATTCTTCAACAATTTTTAAGTCAAATATTACGCTGATTTAGGCAAACGATTTGTTTTCATGCAATGTAACTGTTGTACCAGTTCATCCCTCCCTTTGATTTCTTCAATCCGATGAATAATTTTCCCCTCATTAAACAGAATTAAAGTGGGTAAATTTTTCAAGCGATAGGTATTCGCTAATTGAAATTTTGATCCGCATTAATGCT
>NZ_PRLH01000157.1 GCF_003013815.1 Cyanothece sp. BG0011
TCCTGACGCGACAGGAGGCAATGGTTTTGTTACCCAAGCGAGGCAACTATGGGGAGGGGATGTCAACTGGCGCACGGCTGCTGCTTATGATGCAACCATGGCTATTGTTGAGGCGTTAAAAGAGGGAAATAGCGATCGCTCCAGTATTCAAAACGCGTTATCCAATGGTAATTTTTCTGTTCAAGGGGCCGCAGAAGCGGTGAAATTTTTACCCTCCGGCGATCGCAATGGGGGTTCTATTTTAATTACCATTGTTCCCGGATCAAAAAGTCGTACCGGGTTTGATTTTGTGCCTTTAAAATAAATTAAATTATTATGAATTATGACTTAATATTTAAACCTCGAATCACCCAAATAATTGAAACCACTTCCCAAAAAGCGATTGCCTTAAATAAAACTCTTTTCAAAGCGATAAAATCAACTGTAAGGTGGGCAAAGGTTTTTAAGCTTTTGCAGTTAATGAAAAATTTATATATTTTGCCCACCCTACCAATCTTAGATTTTATAATGACTCATTTTCCAATAAAGACAAAACATTTTTAGGATTCAACTTATCTTTAAACCAGATAACTTTTGCGGTTGTATCATTAAAATCAACCCCGGCTTTATCTAAATTCAAGCGTTCAGAAATGGCTAAAATAATGTTATCATTATCAGCATTTTGCACTTGATAAAACTTTTTTCTTAAATATTCAGGTCGCCAATAACCGACAATTTCTAGTAAATAATCTCTCCCATCAGGATGCACTAATCTAAAATCAGGAATCATCACACTCCCAGGAATCGGAATTAAGTCAACTTCTCGTTCTAATTTCCACTCTGTTTTTAATTTATTCCAGCGTTTAACAAAAGATTCTTCTAACATACTATCATAGGTTTTTCCCCTAGAATAATGACTCACTAACCCACAATGATCGTCTAAATTAAAATAACTGTTTTTGATACCTCCTGTATAAGAATCTTTGGTTTGTAACTTACTTTTTAGACTCCATTTACTGACATGAAGTAATGCAGGAATCATTTTAGCTAAAGATAAACCGTAACGGGTACTCGCTTTAAATAAACTGGTTGGACCATCAATGGTAATCGTAAAACCGGTGTCTGCATCTCCTTCTATATAGGCCATTAATTGAAACAATTTTAAATAACGAAACAATAACTTATATTCGCCTGGATCATTTCTATGAGCATTAATGACAATATAATTAGAACGATAAAATACCCCTTGAATTTGGGATAAATTATAACGATGAATTAACGTTTCTGGTTCGGGGGGTTCAAAACTGGTTAATATTCTATTTTCTTGTAAATCAGCATATAACCCCCTTTCAATTTCACTGGGTAAGACTTCTCGTTGTAATTCTTCTGTTAATAAACTGGCGACTTTTTCGAGTAATTTCGGTCGATTTTGAGGAATAGGTAAAGATTCCGCAGCACAACTAAAAACTTTTTGTCTTAATTCTTTGGGTTCTAGGGGACTAACAATTTCAAAGGTCGAAAAATGATTTTTTAAGAGGTGTGCTAATCCTCGTTTTACCCGATAATTTGGGTTATCTCCTTCTAATTCTGCTAATTTTTCATTTAACTGTTTTTGCGTCTGATCCACACAGTTTAAAAAACAATTAATTTGTTCAGCCGCTAAATTAATCGTGCTATCATTTAAAGGTAAACGTTTAGGAACAATGGTATCTCCACTATAACGATACATTAATAAATCAGAAGGTAACATAATAGATTATATTTAATTAATTCCATAAAATTAACTTATCACTGATCACTGTTCACTGATCAACTATTGTGTTATTTTTGAATCCATTAATGCAAATTTTACATAAATACTTAATAAATTGTTATACAGTATAAATACTCTCTCCTTTCATCGCAATGGAAAACACTAAAACGACCATTTACCGACCTTTAGAATGTCGTCCCGATAGTTATCAAAGTTGGTATCAACAGGGAAATAGACTCAGAGAAGATCAACTTTACCCAGAAGCGTTAATGTGTTACGAAAAAGCCTTAGAATATTATCCAAATGATTATTGGGCTTGGTATAAAAAGGGTATGACATTAGAAGAGTTAGGCCGCTACGAAGAAGCTGTCGTCAGCTATGAAAATGCAGCTAACATCGAACCAAACAATTATTGGTCTTGGTATGATAAAGGCTGTATCCATCTAGAAGAGTTACAAGAGTACGAAAACGCCATTAACTGCTTCAAACAAGCGTTATCCATTTATTCTAACGATTACTGGGCGCAATATCGTATTGCAGAAGCCTATCGTTTAGGGGAAAATTATTCTGAGGCGATCGCAGCTTATGATCAAGCGTTAACCATCAGACCCAATGATTATTGGGCATGGTATCGTAGAGGAGACTGTTTACGCCATCAAGGGAACTTAGAAGAGGCGTTAGGGAACTATGAAAAAGCGTTATTGGTTAAACCCAATGATTATTGGGGATGGTATCAAAAAGGGAAGCTTTTACAACAATTAAACCGTTTTGATGAGGCTATTAATTGTTACCAAAAAGCCCTAGATGCCGAACCCAATGATGAATATGCTTGGTATCATCAGAGTCATTGTCATGCAGCTTTAAATAACGAGGATGAGGCGATAAACTGCTTATTAGAAGCCCTTGACATTGCCCCCAATATGATGCTAAAACTAGCTAAAAATAACGAGATTTTTAATAGTTATTGGCAAAGCGATCGCCTGAGTGAGTTCTTAGACGAATAAATTATTTATAATACTAATTCCCCTAGACATTTCTAGGGGATATTTTTCTCAGCGATCACTGAAGCCCTTTCTTCTTGAAGACAACGCACTTTTGTCGCCGCATAGTCAGACCAACCCCTTTGTAAGGCTTCTTCATAGTCTTTCATCATTAAACTCATTTGAGGCACAGGAACCTTATTCTGGGCGGCCATGGCTAATGTCAGTTTCAAATCTTTATGCAATAGCTTAACCGTAAAAGCAGGAGGTTGGCTGATATCGTCGCACCGTCGTGAAAACCAATAATGAGGGAGTCCGTGAATATCCCCAGCATTTTGACCAAATGCACCCATCCGTAAAACCTCCCAAATGGTTGACAGGTCAATACCCTGGGCTAAAGCTAAGGTAATACCCTCGCTAACCGCTTGTACCGCTACGGCATTAACAGCATTATGAATGAGTTTGCATTGAGTCGCCTGGCCGATGTCTCCGCAATAAATGAGATCATCGGCCATTAATTGCAGTATGGGTTCAACTTGCTGAAAGGTTTCTTCTGCCCCACTACACAATAAGGCCAGTCCCACTCCTTCTAAGGTTTCGCTTCCCACCGGACTATCGTTAAAAGGTGCGTCTAACATTCGCACCCCTTGCTGTTTTAAGACTTGAGCAACGGTTTTGACCACCTTTGGGTCATTGGTGGTGATGTCGATATAAATAGCGTGAGGTTGCAACCCTTGGCTGAGGTTTTTTTCCCCCTCCAGTACCGCCTCTATAACATCCGCCGGCGTGGGTAGGGCTGTAAACACGATATTACAACGTTGACCAATTTCGGCGCAACTGTGGGTGATCTGCGCCCCTACTTGCTGCAACTCAATCATCCTATCCGGGTTGATATCGTAAACATAGAGTGGATAACCATGAGTCAGCAAATTTCTCGCCTGTTTTCCGCCAATGTTGCCACAACCAATAAAACCGATGATAGGATGAACTGAGTTAGATTTCATATTTGAGAGAAGGTTTTGATTAATTATTCAGATAAATGACGATCCACTTTATCTAAGTCTTGGGTTAATTGTTGATATTCATCAGATTGAAAACCCACCACCGATCGCACCCCTTCTAAGGTTGACATAATGTTTCTTGGGTCCATAAACATCACTTTACTGCTGTCGCTACTACCAATTTTAACCCCCATATCGAGATAGTTTTGAGCTAATAGGAATTGTAAGGCTTCGCGAGCGTTGGGATCGGTTTTAATTTTTTCGGTTAAAATATCAATGGCCTTGGCGATCGCTTCGGCTTTTAAGATTTGTTGTTGACGTTCCGCCTCGGCTTGCAAAATTTCCGCTTTTTTCTGGGCTTCTGCTTCTAAAATTCTTGATTCTGCTTTACCTTGGGCGGAGTTAACGGCTGAATCTCTTTCCCCTTCGGAGGTTAAAATAGCAGCCCGTTTTCTTCGTTCTGCTGCCATCTGTAATTCCATAGAATCTTGCACCGCTTTTGAGGGCATAATATCCCTTAATTCGACTCGAGTTACTTTCACGCCCCAAGGATCGGTAGAGATGTCTAATTCTCGCAATAATATCTCGTTAATTTCGGTTCTGGCGGTGAAGGTTTGATCGAGTTCGAGTTTACCTATTTCTGAACGAATTTGCGTTAACACTAGGTTAACCATAGCTGATTGCAGGTTTTCCACTTTGTAATAGGCTTTCTCCATATCCATAATTCGCCAGTAAACTACCGCATCAACGGTGATCGAAACATTGTCTTTAGTAATACAAGATTGGGGTGGAATATCGATGACTTTTTCTCGTATGGTTTCTTTATAAACGACACGATCCACGAAAGGGACAACGAAGTTTAATCCTGGACTCAGTTTTTTGTTATAACTCCCTAATCTCTCGATTAAATACTCATTTTTCTCATTAACAATTTTTACACTTCCGAAAACCGTCGAACCGCCTAAAATTAGAATAACAAAAAAGAAAAATTGACCCATTTTAATCACTCCTTGATAATGATTATTTTAAGTTTAACAGACAAAACTTAACTACTCTAACGCACTGGGTAAAAATTCAGGTAAAACCACTAAAGTGTTGCCTTTTCTATCAACAATATAGACTTTTTGATGAGATGAGATTGATATTGTATGATCGGCACAAATGGCTTGCCAAGAATTACCTTCATATAAAACTCTTCCTATTTTACCTGGGGCAATTTCTGTTAAGGTTTCCCCTTCTGCTGCATCACCTACCCTTGAGTTTGATAATTTTTTCTTAGGAACAAAACGCCGTGATCCTACAATGGAAATGGTTGATAAACTTAACCACAATATGACTTGTATGGGAAACGAAGGGATGACTAAAGCGATCGCTGCTACGACAATCGCACTAATTCCCATCATAAAAGCGACAAAAGCAACAGGAAAAATTGCCTCAGAAAAACATAAAATAGCGCCGGCGATTAACCAAAGTAAGGCTGGACTTACCATAGGAATATAGCTAGAAGACATAACAAAATTGACATACTAAATTTTAGGTCTTTACCTAGATCATTGATAAAACTATCAACTTTTGCATCTTTTCTTATGATAACTCTCTTAACCAGAATAGGTTACACTAAAAGATGAAAATTCAACTTTCTTAAGGAAAATTTAAAATGATTGATTTAAGTCTATTATTTAACCTTGCCAACATTTACGCTTTGCCCTTTTGGTTGTTAATGGTAATTTTGCCTAAATGGGGAGTGACTCAGAAAATTATCTCTTCTTATCTTCCTTTTGTTCCTTTAGCTATCTTATATATCTATCTTTTTTCCGGTAGTCTTGATCCTGATTCTATTGAAGCCTTTTCTAACCCAACCTTACCAGTATTAGCTCAACTTTTTAGTCAAGAACCTGTTATGTTAACAGGGTGGATACATTTTATTGTTTTAGATTTATTTACGGGTAGATATGTTTATTTAGAAGGAAGAGAAAAAGGGATTTTTACGGTTCATTCTCTCATTTTATGTTTCTTAGCTGGTCCCATTGGGTTACTGTCTCATATTGTTACTTCTTGGATACAGTCAAAAGTATCTAATTCTGAAGAAATCGAAGCCAGCGCAACTTAAAACAAAGAAGCAATTATACTCTTTAGTCTTTCTAGGTGGGCAAAATCTATCACAATTTAAAAATCACTGAAATCATAATCCCTTTTGCCCACTCTACCTTATTTTTTTATTTTAAAATGATAGAAATTAATCCCATTATTATTCCTCAGAAAACAACCAAGTTACCCATTGAAATTTATCCAACAGTTCCGACACAATTTATAATTAACAATTACCCTAAATTATTACCGACATGGAAACAAGTCCCTAAAAGTGTATTGATTGTTTTATTATACGCTAAACTGTCCATAGAAAATATTAATCAAGATACTCAAGCAGAAAAAGAAAGACTCAAACAGGAATTCTTACAATTAGGAAATGACCTAAAATATATATTACAAAAAGAAAACTATTTTATAGAAATCATTGATCCTCAAGACGGTAAACCCATTAATTCTCATAATGCTACAATGAACTTTGATCTGATTGCTATTGTTAATCAAATCCTAGGCTTTAATTATTATCACACTCAACAAGGATGTAAAGTGTTAAATCATCCGACTCAAAAAACAGGAATTTATCCCAGTATTTTATTGTCGGATACTGACCCTATTAAGATTGATGATAGTCTCAAAAAAAGTATTTTACTGACATCTTACATCAGTACAAGAAAAGTTAATAATCATGAGAAGGTAATCAATTGTGAATAAGTCAGGGTAAAAATGAAATACTATTGCCTCTTGCCTACCCCCTGCCCCTTACCCCCCCCTGCCCCCTACCCCCCCTGCCCCCCTTATAAAGGGGGGTGTGGGGGGTGTGGGGAGTGTGGGGGATGTGGGGGGGTTAATCGAAGGTGCAAGATATGAGTTTTAAATAACCCCTGATTCTAAATAATTAATCGTTCCATTATTGGCATTAATTTCTACTTCAACGCCCATAGGAAAGGTTAAAATAGGTTCAATATGGCCAATTTGTGCGCCCATCCAGGCCGGTATTCCTAACGGTTTAATGTGGTCATTTAACACTTGTTCTAAGGTTAAAGAAGCATAACCCCCATTGGGTAAACAGTTAGTACATTCTCCAAAAATAAACCCAGATATCTTATCTAAAATTCCAGCTACTTTTAAATGAGTAATCATGCGATCAATACGATAAATATCTTCCCCGACATCTTCAATAAATAAAATATAATCTTTAAAATCTGGAACATAAGGAGAACCAATAATTGCCGATAAAACCGATAAATTACCCCCGATTATTTTACCTCTCGCTGTTCCTGGGGTAATAGTTTGAATGCGATTTTTAACTTGCATTAAACGGTCATTATCATCGGAATCTTGTTCATTTTTGAAGCTAATTTTTTCCTCAGTAAATAAAGCTTTTTGAAAAGAATTAACTTGTTGTGTCCGCCAAGAAGTCAAGCCATTCGGACCATGAAACGTAACTAAACCGGATTGTGTATAAATTGCTATTAATAAAGTGGTTAAATCACTAAACCCGATAATAATTTTCGGGTTATTTTTAATAAGATTATAATCTAAATAAGGCAAAATACGAGCGCATCCCCAACCCCCACGAATGGGCAAGATTAAATCAATATTAGGGTCAGCAAAAAAGCGATTAATATCATTTGCTCTATCTTCATCTTTTCCAGCTAAATAACCATATTGAGCTAAAAGATGGGGAGCTAAATAAGGGACTAATCCCAATGCTTTGACCGCATCTTGTACAATATTAATGTCTTTTGTGTTAAAAGTTGCCCCTGCCGGACTCACTAAACCCACCCCCGAACCCGCTTTAAGTTTTCGGGGTTTAATAAGAGAATTATTTTGGGCCGATGCTGTAGAATAAATAGAAGTTAAAAGGGTTAAACTTCCCAAAGATGCAGTTAAAAATTGACGACGATTAAAAAACATTTGAATAAAAATAATGACTGGCTGAAACAGTCAATGAATTTGAAAATAACTATAACATAAAATAGCACAAAGAGATTCCTCTTTATGCTAAAAGTTGCAAGAGTTTTCAAATGTTTAAAAAGTCAATTTAACTACGCACCAACCACAACACCCCCATTAGGATGAAGCACTTGCCCTGCCATATAAGACGCATCTTCTGAGGCTAAGAAAACGAAACTAGGGGCGATTTCTTTCGGTTGTCCAGGGCGTTGCATGGGAACTTGTTTACCGAAATTACTAACAGCTTCTCCTTCAAAAGCATCAGGAATAAACGGTGTCCAAATGGGTCCAGGAGCCACACCATTAACCCGAATTCCTTTTTCTAATAAAGGTTCGGCAATAGAACGAGTAAAGGCTAAAATTGCGCCTTTTGTTGTAGAATAACTCAACAATTTCGAGTTCCCTTTGTAAGCATTAATGGAGGTGGTATTAATAATAGAACTCCCTGGTTTTAAATGAGGCGTTGCCGCCTTAGTTAAATAAAACATAGAAAAGATATTAGTGGCGAAAGTATCCCCTAACTGAGCCGAGTCAATTTCCTCTAAACTGGGTTCTAAATACTGAACGGCAGCATTATTGACCAAAATATCTAACTTACCAAACTTATTTAATGTTTGTTGAATCGCTTCTTGACAAAACTTTTCGCTACGAATATCACCAGGAATCAAAAGACATTCACGCTCATATTCTTCTACGGCTTTTTTTGTCTCTTCAGCGTCTTCATGCTCATCTAAATAACAAATGGCAACATTAGCCCCTTCTTTAGCAAAATAGACCGCAACAGAGCGACCAATTCCACTATCACCACCGGTAATTAAAGCAACTTTATCCTGTAGTTTATCACTACCTTTATAATTAGGATCATCATACTCTGGCCTGGGGGTCATTTGGGATTCTAACGCAGGACTTCTATCCTGAGATTGAGCCGGAATTTGATCGGGAGTAACTGTCATAATTGTTAAATCCTTTATTATCAATTTATTTATGCTTATTTATCGGAAATATTGTCAGGTCTTTCCGTTGCTGCTTCGTTTTCTGGTGCTTCTTGAACTCGCATAGTTTCAGCATTATCAGGTGCGATTTCATGGGGGTTAATGCCATCTGTAACGGTATCTAAAGAACCCTCTGCGTTAGTATTTGGTTTCGGAGAAGTGCCTTTGTGACTTGCATGGCCAGTCATTGTATTTCCTCTACTTTTCGACGATTAATATTAACTTAACCCATTAAATTATTAAGCCTTATCCTTCTAAAGAGTGACGTTTAACTAATCAGAAGTAAGAAGTTAACAGTTAATATTAATGAATACCCGGAAGATTACTCATAGCAGAATAATCAGAGGAGTCTTTTTGTATTACGGCAAATGTGCCGGCTGATTCAAGAACAATCGCTTCTACATCTTGTAGAGAACCCATTTTATTTTGACGAATCACTGATAATAATTCATCTTGAGTCACTCGATGTTTTTTCATTGCTTTACGAAGAAATTGCCCCCGAAAATAAAGCAGGGATGGAGTCGCTGTGACCCAATAAGCAAACTTAGAAGAGCGTACCATTATCCAGGAAAAAATAGATTGTAGTGCGATTAAAACCAAAAAAGCCGTCAAACTTTCCGCTAAAGATACCCCTTTTGCTGTCATTAATCGCCCAAATGTAGAACCAATGGCAATGGTAATGACAAAATCAAAAGCGTGCATTCGCGTTAAGGTTCTTTGTCCTGAAACCCGCAATAAAATTAATAAACTAAGATAGGCTAATGTGCCAACAACAACAATGCGAATAATGGGATAAAAGCCACCAAAAAAAAAGATAATTTTGTCCATAATATTGAGTTAATTTAATATTTTCAAAGGATTATAAAAATGTTACTTGAATTACTTTGGCCAGCGAAAATGATTGCGTTGAACTAACCCTAACAATAACTTACGACGATGAGCTAACTGATCAACAGACTGTAAAAACTCCTCATCACTAACCACAGGAATTCCCGCTTTTCGTAGTAAACTTAGATCAGGAATAACAGGAGGATGAGCGGCCGGATAGATAGAGGCAGAAGCCAGGGTTTTCAGATAAGTTTGCACCGTGGCGCGGGCAGATTTTAACATTAACGGTGTGGGACGATAAGGCTTTTGAATCCCAAATCTGAGTAAAGTTAAGGCATCATCTAAAACAGCGATCGCAGGTGCGCTATCTTCTGCCAGAGAAGCACCATGATAGCGGTGTAAAATAGGATAGGCCAATTGTTGCTCAGCCAGTTGCCCCACTTGAGTTGATATAGACATCAAGAATAAATCCAGTCCGGCAAATTTTTCACCATCCCAACTATTAATCAGAAAGTCTTCTGAACTATTGGCTAATCCTGTAATTTGGCTGGCTAACGCTCGTTTCGTGGTCACTCCTCCAATAACGGATAAGACAAAACTGACCACTAAAGTAATCATAAACATACCGCTAAAAGTCGTAAAAGAGGCGGCCAACTCCCAGATATCCCCTTGAGGATAGGTGTCACCATTCCCCATCGTGGACATACTATAAGCGACAAAATAAATGCGGTCCATGAGATCGGAGGGAATTTTTTCGGGGGCGCGAGTGTAGAGTAAAGCAGTCTCATCAGCACTAAACATGATCACCCACCCTATCCATAACAACCCAACCCACACAAAAGCGATGAGGGTTTGAATTACTGGACCGGCAAGACTAAGCCAATAATTACGCTTTTTGGGAATTAGTGTTTTTATAATCCACCAAACCCCATTAGTCACTTGTTTGGTGACAGGTCCGGCCCCACCATCTACCCATAGGGCAGTCCATAAAGCATCAATAAGGGATAAGACAACTATAAATAATCCAAACAGGAAAACGAAGAAATTCACAATCACTTTAATAGTTTCATATCTGTTCATTTTGGACTAAAATTGCCCTGAGTACATCTAGCAAAAGTTTTGATTTTGTTTCGTCAAATTTCAGACCTCAGAAAGATGAAAAAATCAGTTAAGTATTTAAAACATTAAAACGTATTGATTTGTTGTTAAATATCCAGCAATTGTGGCTCAACCGTTTGATCCAACCAAATTCAATCTTGCTCTATTAAGTTTAGGGGGTTTACTCTACGCTTATGCTTTGCTGTCTCGCTTTTTCAAACAACAACTTTATTTATCGGCTCCGATGTTTGCCCTTGTTTTAGGGATATTGTACGGGCCGGTATTTAATCTCTTTAATCTTAACGCCTGGGGAACCCAAGAATTAATATTAGAAGAATTGTCTCGTCTGGCGATCGCTGTACAATTAATCTCAACGGCCCTTCATTTAGAATCAGCTTATCCGTTTAAACATTGGCGGAGTTTAGCCATTATTATCGGCCCGTTGATGTTGTCTATGTGGGCAATCAGTAGTTTATTAGTTTATAGTATTCTCAATCTAGAGCCTTGGGTAGCCATACTCATCGGTGCGGTGTTAACTCCGACGGACCCGGTTCTCGCTTCAACTATTGTCACAGGAAAATTTGCTGAAAAACATTTACCTGAGCGGGTTCGGCACTTATTGGCGGCTGAGTCGGGGTTAAATGATGGCTTAGCTTATCCCTTTGTCTTTTTACCTCTGTTAATTCTCATTCCTTCTTATTGTGATCCCATTGCTCACTGGTTTTCAGTGATTTGGTTGTGGGATGTGGGGGCGGCCATTATTTTTGGTTTAGTCTTGGGTTATTTCGCCGGCAAACTGCTTAAGTGGTCCCAGCGCAAAAAAATGATGGATAAACAGTCTTTTTGGTTTATATAGTTGCGGTGTCTTTTGTGGCGTTAGGAGGGGTTAAATTAATCGGAAGTGATGGTATTTTAGCGGTTTTCATGGCAGGTGTGGGCTTTGATCTGGTAGTGAAAGGATCTGAGCGTTCCGAGGAAGAAAATGTACAAGATGCTCTTGATTTAATGACAACTACGACCATGTTTGCCCTGTTTGGTTTGGCTTTACCTTGGCAAGATTGGTTATCTTTAGGTTGGCAAGGATTATTGTTGGTCATCGCCATTTTATTATTGCGTCGTCTTCCTGTGTTTTTATTACTAAATCGTTTTATTCCCCATACTAAAGGATACCTGGATGCTTTATTTATGGGGTGGTTTGGGCCCATTGGTGTGGCGGCCATTTTCTATGCTAATTTAGCGGCCCACAAAACGGGATTACAGGAAGTTTGGTCGGTGGTAAGTCTCGTGGTTTTAGGATCGGTGATAATTCATGGTATTAGTGCCGTTCCTTTGTCAATTTTTTATCAAGAAAATACTAAGTGAGCGGACAAATTCAAACTTACCTATGCTCATATCTTGCAGCTTCGCTTAAACTAGCTAGTTTAGGAGGCAAGAGGCAAGAGGCAAGAGGCAAAAGTATTTCATTTTGATGCTAACTTATTCAAAATTGACTACTTTTTTATAATTGTTTAGTTCTTATGTACTGGTGCAAGATGTCAGTATGAAGAAAGGGAACAGGGAACTCCGAAACAGGAGGTAAAAGTTTATTTATTGGCCTTATTTCTTAGCTGATAGACGGTAGGGTGGGCAAGTCAAAGACTTGTATCAACTAACTTCATCCTTGAAAACCTTGCCCACCCTACACAGTTCGTTGTTATTATTTCTTTAGGAACAGTCTCTAAATTATCTATTTTTCAACATCTCAATAATTTTTGTATTAGCTTTTGGGAAAGGAAACTGCTCAATTTCTTCTAAACTTACCCAACGAATTTCTTCACATTCAATCGGTTTGGGTTCCCCTGTTAAATAGCGACAAATATGCACATATAACGTCACTTTAAAATGGGTATAAGCATGATCCAAATTAACTAAATTTTCCCCGACTTCGATCTCAATATCAATCTCTTCTTTAATCTCTCGTTTGATACAATCTTCTACGGTTTCATCTTGTTCTATTTTTCCCCCTGGAAACTCCCATAAACCCCCTAATAATCCCTTATCCGGACGGCGATCGATTAAAATTAAACCAGCGTCATTATAAATAACAGCTACACCAATTTTTTTATGGGGAAGGGGTTTTTTTGTTTCAGTCATGGGAAGTTGATTTTGTTGACCTTGTTGATAAGCTAAACAGTGAGATGTCCAGGGACAGAGTAAACATCTAGGCTTAGTTTTAACACATATTTCGGCCCCTAAATCCATCAATGCTTGATTAAAGTCTCTGGGGTTCTCAGGATCTAAAATAGTATCCGATAGTTGCCATAAAGATTCTAGCCCTTTTTTGGGCGGAACGGGCAAGGCCATCAAACGGGATAACACGCGCTTGACATTCCCGTCTAAAATAGAAACGGGTTGATTAAAGGCTGCGCTGAGAATACCCCCGGCGGTGGTGCGGCCAATACCCGGTAAGTTAATCACTTCGGAAAGTTGTTGGGGAAATACCCCATGATACTCCTTGAAAAGGATTTGAGCCGCTTTGTGGAGGTTTCTGGCTCTTGTATAATAGCCTAACCCTTCCCATGCCTTTAGGACCCCTTGTAACTCTGCTGTCGCTAAACTTTCGAGGGTAGGAAAGGTGTCTAACCAACGTTGATAATAGGGAAGAACGGTTTTTACCTGGGTTTGTTGTAACATAATCTCAGACACCCAGATTAAATAAGGATCTCTGGTATTTCGCCAGGGTAACTGTCGTCCTTGTTGTTGATACCAACTTAACAGAGATTGTCTGAGATCAGCTAAATTAAAAACTGGCAACGTCATTTCTTTAGCTACCAGTTTGCTTTTATTTTTCAAAATCGTTTCTATTAAGCTAACGATGTAACCATTTAGATGCTACCGCACCTAAGGCCGCACCCACTAAAGGGTTACTCAAGAATTTAATTAATGCAGGTTGATCGGCCATAACATCTTGGAAGATATCGGGATGGGAATGATAGGCAAAGCTGGCTAACTTACTAACATCATCAGCATTCATGCGACTAGCATGGTGAGTCGACAAACCTAATTGTTTTTCTAAGTCTTTTTCGCTTAATCCTCTTTTTTTGAGTTGTTTAAAAAACTCTCTGGCGACATCATCTCGTTCTTTTGGTTTAATTTGAGCGATCGCTTTTTGTAGTTCGGGTTCCATTTGTTGGGGAGAAACCTTATCATGATCAAAGGCACGACGAAAAAGACCATGTCTTTCTTCTCGACTCGAACGATTGGCAAAATCGTCAAAATTATCATAATTTTCTTCGATAGATGAACCGTCGAGAGATTCAACATTGCCACCGGCAAGGTCGCTCATTATTTGTCTTTTGTATCTATTACTACTAGACATATTTAGTCTTGACTCCTGTGTTAATTTAATATTGATTGAATCTAGGCTTGATACTCTATCTGGTTAGACTGAACATCATATTTACTGGTCAAAATTCTTTGTTTATCTGGGGCATATATCAAGATGGTTAAATCCTGATTGGGAAAGTTTTTATGAAAACCCATGGTTAAGGATTTAGCTAAGGTTTTGACTTCTGTGGGTTTGACTTGTTCGGAAATAACGACCCCTAGCTTGTTATTATCCCGTACGTAAGCATCTTTAATTAATCCTTGGCTGGTATTAACCACCCAATCACCAAATTTTTGACCCGCCATACTATTTCCCCTTTCTAATTGGGTGTAGGCTTCAGTTCGATCTAAAGTAGAACTAGAAATGTTTGTCGGGGTATTTGATGAACAAGCAGTAGTCGTTACTATCATCAAAAGTAATAAAGTGGTGGCGATAAAGCGACGAATCTGAATAAAATTAATTGCCATAAAATGCTCCTATATAATGTTATAAGTAACTATAATTTACGTTACAGTTTTAGTCGTCAACTCCCAAAAAATGTATTTATCAACTTTCTACAAGATAACTAAAAAATTATCAAACCTTCCTCCATCCGAAGAAATAAACTTATTAAAAATTGCCATTTATCCTTGATTCATTTATCTATCCCCAGGAAGATAATTTAGGATCAATACTCGATTAACTTAATAAAAAGTAATAACAATTTTTTTCTGTAAACTGGTCAAAAATTCAGGATTGATATTTAATTGAGTGAGATGATTCCTTGAAAAAATAAATTCAACCGCTTGAAAAACTGCGCTAAATTGAGTTAACTTTTTAAAAAAGGTAATAATGAATACTTATATTCTCAGCTTGTTAGTGATTGGATTGCTGTTGCTGGGAGTTACTTTAGGTTCAGGATGGATTAAACGTCTTCCCCTCTCTTATGCTTTGATTTACTTTGTATTTGGGATTTTACTGGGAGATTATGGGTTAGGATTAATCACAATTAAACCAGATACAGAATTTTTGGAAAGATTAACCGAGTTTGTGGTGATCGTGTCTGTATTTGGTTGTGGGCTAAAAATTAATCGTCCCCTCAAGCTTTGGGCCTGGCAATCTAGCATTCGATTGATTGGGTTATTAATGCCTCTATCTATTTTAGCCTTAGCTGCGATCGCTCATTATGGTTTGGGCATGAGTTGGGGGGCCGGGGCTTTACTGGCAGCCATTCTCTCTCCGACTGATCCGGTCTTAGCTTCAGAGGTACAGTTAGACAATATTGACGATGAAGATGAGTTGCGCTTTGCCTTGACTTGTGAAGGGGGTTTAAACGACTCTCTGGCTTTTCCTTTTGTCTATTTTGGTATCTATGCTGTTGGTGATCCGAATTGGGAAAACTGGTTTAAAAAATGGGTAGCCGTTGATTTGATTTGGGCGATCGCAGCAGGGATCGTTATGGGTATCATTGTCGCCAAGGCTGTGGTTTGGATTGATCGCACTTTACAAAAACGCCGTCCGGTTGATGATTTGATGGAGGATTTTGTCGCCTTAAGTATTATCTTATTAACGTATTCTCTGACTGAATTGGTTAATGGTTACGGATTTTTGGCGGTGTTTGTTTCAGGTTTGGTCGTGCAGCGGAGTTACTATGGCCAACCGAACAAAAGATTAGCCCAGTTAGAATTTATCGGACAGATTGAAAAATTATTGGAAGTAACCACGATCATAATTTTAGGCACACTGTTGTTATATCAGCCAATCTTTAATTATGCGGGACAGTCTTTATTGATTGCCGGATTATTATTTTTGCTCATTCGTCCCTTGGGTGTATGCTTAGCTATGTTAGGGGCAAATCTTCCGGGAAAAACTTCAAGTTTAATGGGGTGGTTTGGCATTAGAGGCTTGGGTTCGGTTTACTATTTAACTTATGCGTTGAATCAAGGGGTAACCGGAAAAATTGCCAGACAAATTACCTGGATTACTTATTCAGTGGTTGTATTGTCCATTATTATTCATGGTATTAGTGCTTCTCCCTTGATGAATTGGTACGAGAAAAGAAAAAGTAACTCGTCTTTATCCAAATAAAGAGGCAGGAGGGAAGTTTTTCCTTCTCCCTCCTGCTTTGCCCAAAGGACTGTATTAACTAAAGATATCTTGCTTTATTCTTCGTCTTCGGTACTGCTATTAATGGCTTGCAGCGATTTTTCAAAGTTCAGTCTTTGTTCTGCGTTGCGTAAAAAGTAACCACTCATCATGGCTGAGGCTAATAATTTTCCTAAATGATCTCGACTGGTACTAACGGTTACGCCGAAATGTTCAGAAGGAAGATTACCCAGTAAGCCAATAATATTCCGTTCCATGACTTGGAAAACTTCAGCCGAGTCAGGTTTAGACAGTTGAGAAATGGTTTCGGGACTCAGAGACTGAACGTATTTCCACAAGCTTTCCGATGTTTCATTTTCATGGTTAAAAAAGTTCTGGGAACGGTTTAATTCATTATTCACTGTTGGCCTCCTGTGGATGTTAGCTATTTATTTAGCTTTTAATGAAATTGATGCTATTTAATTCAGTTATCTTTCCTTTCTACTTTAACAAGTTTCTTAATAAAATTGAGGTCGGTAGAACCGAACCGTAAATTCCGATCCCCCGACCTCATGGTATTTTTGCCCTGATTAACTAGCTAAATATTCTTGAATATTCGCCTTCCGTTTTCTCAATTTTGATAGGGCTTCTCTTTCAATTTGTCTAACCCGTTCCCGACTAATATTAAGACGAGACCCAATTTTAGCTAGGGTTAAGGGTTGTCCGTCTAGGAGTCCAAAGCGCAAGGCAATGACTTCTTTTTGCTGAGAGGTTAAGTCTTCCATCAGTCTTTCTAAGTCAAACTGTAAAGAGGAATGGGTAGCAAAGTCCTCTGGAGACTGGCCGTCATCTTCGAGGAGATCCCCTAATTCGGTGTCTTGGTTATCCCCCACCCGTAAATCCAAAGAAAGGGGTTGACGGGCCCTTTCTAGATACTCTCTGACTTGTTTGGGGGTTAAGTCCAATTCGTCGGCTAATTCGGTGACGGTGGCAGCCCGGCCTTTTTGTTGGGATAGTTCCCGTTGGGCTTTTTTGATTTTATTGAGTTTTTCGGTGATATGAATGGGAAGGCGAATGGTTCGGCTTTTTTCTGCGATCGCTCTGGTAATGGCCTGACGTATCCACCAGTAAGCATAAGTCGAAAAACGATAGCCTTTGGTGGGGTCAAACTTTTCTACCCCTCGCTGCATCCCAATGGTTCCTTCTTGGATGAGATCCAATAGATCCAAGTTCCGTTTGAGGTACTTTTTCGCCACCGATACCACGAGGCGAAGGTTGGCTTCTACCATTTTTCGCTTGGCGGCTTCTCCTGATTCAACAATAGAACGGAATTCTTTTCTAGAGAGTTTAGCCGCCTTGGCCCATTGGCTTTCGGTGGGTTCTTGACCTGTTTCTTCTATCATCTCCTCTCGGAGTTTCTCTAAATTAACTAATCGTTGCACTCGCTTGGCATAAAGAATCTCTTCTTCATGGGTTAGCAAGGGAACACGACCAATTTCTTTGAGATAGGCCCTAACTGGATCAGGATTACTTTTAGTTAGCTTCATAAGAGATTTTTTATCGAGTAGTTCAGTGTCACAGAATGAAGAGTAAGCAATAGTGATATATAAAAGGGAAAGCTTATGGTAACAAAATTTTGACTATGATTGTCGTTTTATCAGGTTTTTTGTTAATAAGTCATGATTTTGACTGTGAAAATGGAGGCGATCCCTAAGGAGATCATTAGAAAATACATCTCTATCTAGGTATGAATCCCTAATTTTGGGGTTAGTTCCTTAATGATACTACATCATTTTGTTAACTTTTGTAAAGTTTATAACGGTTAGGTACTAGACTAGGAATATATGCCTATGGTTCCAGGGTAACGGAATTTTTCAGTTATCAGTTTTCAATTTTTAAGTGAAGTCTTCACATTATTTCTGTTGTTATTGATACAAAAAAATAAGATCATCTAATTGAGCGTAGTCGGGTAGAGTGGTGTCGATGAATTCACCATTTCTCATGACTCGGCGATCGCTTTGGGGACGGGCGAATAATTCACTAAAATAACGGGCTTTAAAAATAACTAAATCTGCGTTTCCTCCTATTTTTATTGTACCTAAATTTGGCAAATTCATTAACTGTGCCGGGATTTTATTAACAGTGGTTACCCAGTCATCATAAGGGGTATCTAAATGACAAATTCTGACGGATTCTTTTAACACTTCTAACCCATCATGATTACCGAACCCATAGAAAGGATCTCGACAATTATCACTGGCAAAAATCACAGGAATTCCTTGTTTTTTCAAGGCGTGAACATCCGTAACCCCTCGCCAGTTTGGGGTAGTTCCTGGTTGTCTATCTTGTAGATATAAATTACACAAAGGTAAACTAATGACATTGATATTAGCTTCTTTAACTAATTTTGTGGTTTCTTTGACTAATTCTTCAGATTGTTGGGCTAAACTACAACAATGACCACAGGTTATTTTGTTTTTAAATTGATGTTTAAGGGCGGTTTGAGCAATCTTTTTTAAACAAATTGAATCAGGATCTTTGGTTTCATCAGCATGAAAATCTAGGTCTAAGTTTCTCTCTTTAGCTAAAGTGAACACTCGATCTAATTGTTGATCAATTTCAGGGTTCATATAGGCAACTCCCCCTAAAACTTGTCCGTAGTTAGCCACTAAATCTCCTAATTTTTCTCCTTCTTCGGTCAAAAAGTAATCTAAGGAAACTAAAGAAACTGCTTGTAAAATTAGTTTATTTTGCCATTGATTTTTTAATTGTTGAAAGATATCAAAACTTATCTTTGCTTGTTCGCCAAAGGCATCTAAATGGGTTCTGATGGCTATGGTTCCTTGGGCATAACTACATTGTAATCCAAAGTCCATGCGTCGATAAATATCTTCTAGTTTCCAGTGGTTTTGAGTATCTTTTTTGACCTTGTTTAACGCTTCTTCAAAGGTTCCTGAGAGGTTAGGCGAGCGCTCGAAAATATGTCCTTTATCTAGGTGAGTATGACTATCAAGAAAACAGGGCAAAATAATGCCTTTTTTAACATCAATATAAGGAGATTCAGGAAGTTGAGAACTATGAGGAATAATATTAATAATTTTGTTTTCATTGATTTCTAAATCTACATGACATAATTGTTCTCTTGTTTGGGGTTCAATGGAAACATTTTCTAACAGACACAGAGGAATATGAGCATTTTTAAGATAGAAGCGATCGTTATCAGTTATCAGTGAACAGTTATCAGTCATCAGTCGTCAGTCATCAGTTTTATTAGTTATTATACATTTTAAGTGATTATGTTATTATTAAATATGTGACAGAGTTAACAAGTTCATTTCATTATAAATTTATTATGAAACTCAAAGTAAATGAAGAAGGAGTCTTAATTCCTAAAGCATTATTAGGAGATAGCCAAGAAGTTGAAATTATTCAGCAAAAGGAAACGATTATATTAAAAATAAGAAAACAATCAACCAATCACAACTTACAATCTAATTTAGAACCTAGAAAACCTGGTTATTGGAAAGGAAAAGTTAAAATATCTGATGATTTTGATATTCTGCCCGATGACATACAAAATAGTTTTATTAAAATTAACTAAACCCTAAAGTTACAGTACAATATCCTATATGAATGTGATCTATCCCTTACGGGGTTTAGAATTTGAATGGGATTCCAATAAAGCACAAATCAATCTTGAGAAACATGGAGTAACATTTGAAGAAGCCACCGAAGCATTTTTCGATCCCTTTTATCAAACAGGAGATGCGACAGTAAATAGTGAACAAAGAGAATTTATTCTCGGTTATTCCTTGGCTTATCGTGTCTTATTTGTTGTTTATATTGAACGAAACCAACGTACTCGAATTATTTCTGCACGTCCAGCTACTCGCACAGAGAAAAAACAATATGAACAAACCTAACGAAGAAATGACCTTTACTATTAAACCTCGTCCTTCAGAAAAGGTATCAATTTCTATTCCTAAAGATACGTTAGAATCTTTAAAAACAATTGCTCATAATCAGGATATGTCTCTAGAAGCTCTCTTAAAATTCTACATAGGAAAAGGTTTACGTCAAGACTTAGATGTAGGTTGGGTTGAGAAACGAAACCCAACAAAACCTTGATGTATTAAAAAAGTTACTACTATAGGAATAGAAAATTTCGTGTTTAGCATTTTTGATATCCTTATTTGTCCTTCCAAGGAATGAGAAATGACCAATCTCGTTAACCTTGAAACTACTATCTAATCAACCATTGCTACCCCCTCTAACTCCCCCTTTTGTGAGGGGGAGAACCCTTGCCTATTCCCTATTCCCTATTCCCTATTCCCTAGTGCGTAGCACTATAATCAAAAAAAATTCCCCCTAAACAATTTAAGAGGAAAGGGGGTTTTTGTATGAAACAACGAAGTATTACAATGAAACAGAACAGACAATATTGATGAAGTTTAGGGCTACTCAAGCATAGAGTAAAGCCATATGGGTCAGGAAAAACAATGGTTGTTTACTTTATCTTGTTTTTCTATTCTATGCTTTAGTAGATCCTTTTTTGTCTTTTTTGCCCAGTTTACGCTTGAACGCACCACCGAAGGCAACAGCAGCACCCGCACCTAACATGGTGATAGGTTCAGGAACGACCTCTAATGTCATAGAATAACTACCATCTTCG
>NZ_PRLH01000155.1 GCF_003013815.1 Cyanothece sp. BG0011
ACTGCTACTCATCAAGAGACAATAAGACTTATGAGAACCCCGTCCGACTCTACCTCTTAATTGATGCAACTGTGATAGTCCAAACCGTTCGGCATTTTCGATTAACATAACCGTTGCATTGGGAACATCTACCCCAACTTCTATAACCGTTGTTGAGACAATAATCTGATAGTCATTATCTCGAAATGCGGTTAATACTTCATCTTTTTCTGCTGAACTCATTCGTCCGTGTAATAACCCTATATTAAAATCTGGAAACACTTTTTCTGATAGTTTTCGATGTTCTTCCACTGCTGCTTTTACGTCCAATTTTTCTGATTCTTCAATCATAGGAAAAATAATATAAACTTGTCTTCCTTGGGCAACTTCTCGGCGAATTAAATCATACGCTTGTGTCCGTTCTTTTCCTGTTAATACTGTGGTTTGTATCCCTTGTCTTCCTGGGGGTAATTCATCAATTTGACTCACATCTAAATCCCCGTGTAATGTTAATGCAAGGGTGCGAGGAATGGGGGTTGCCGTCATAGTTAAAACGTGGGGAGATTTACCTTTTGCTAATAGTTTCGCCCGTTGTTGTACCCCAAAGCGATGTTGTTCATCGATAACAACTAAGCCTAATTTTTGAAAGTTTACGGGGTCTTGAATTAAAGCATGGGTTCCGACTAAAAGGGGTAATTCTCCTGTGATTAATTGACGGTGTATTTCTTCTCTTTTGGCTTTCTTTGTCGAACCTGTTAACAGTTCTACTGGTAAATAGAGTTGATTAAACCAAGGAATTAATTTACGATAATGTTGTTCTGCTAAGACTTCAGTGGGGGCCATTAATGCGGCTTGATAACCTGATTGTAAGGCCGCTAAAATAGCAAAAACAGCAACAATTGTTTTACCTGCCCCTACGTCCCCTTGGACTAAACGATTCATGGGCGTTACTGAGTTTAAATCTTCTAAAATTTCATTAATTACTCGTTGTTGAGCATTGGTTAAACTAAAAGGTAATATATTATCAAACTCTTCTATCAATCTTCCTTTCGGAGTAAAAACAGCACTATTATGAATCTGTTTGTGTTCTTGACGACGTTGCAGAAATCCTAATTGTAAATAAAAGAATTCATCGAAAACTAAACGCCGTCTTGCATGGGCTAATAATTCAGGGGTTTCAGGGAAATGAATGTTACTAATAGCTTCTTTTAATCTCATTAAACCATATTGTTCTCTTAATACTCTAGGTAAGGGATCTCGTATTTGTTTAATTGCCTCTAAACTAGCAATAATCGCTTTACGAATTAAATCAGCCCCTACCCCTTCAGTTAAGGGATACACAGGTAAAACTCGACCGATTTTAATGGACTCAATACTTGAACCAACACTATCTAAAACTTCAATTTCTGGGTTATCTAATGTGATTCCGTAGCGGTTTTGTTTCACTAACCCTGATGCTGCTACAGTTGAACCTAACGGATAAATTCTTTTTTGTCTTTCTTGCCATCCTCTACTGGTAAAACGAGTCCCTGCAAAAAAACGATTTAGTTTAAGTTGTCCTGTATGATCTCTTAAAATTAACTCAAAAATACTCAATTTTTTATTCTTGGGACTGGTAAAACAATTACAGCGTTTTACGGTTCCGACAATGGTCACAGTTTCCCCTGCTACTAAATTATTAATCGTAACTTGACGGGCATAATCAATATGATCACGGGGATAATAAAATAGTAAGTCTTTGACTGTATAAAGTCCTAATCTTTTTAATAATTCTCCTCTTTTATAGCCCACTTCTGCTAAAGTAGTTAAAGATTGATCTAAACTAACAGGACGTAACGAAGATTTTTTATCAGTAATTGCTGTGGTTTTTGGTAACTTGGGGGCTGGGGTTTCTGAAGGGGTTTCTAATGTCTTTCTAAGTTCATATAAAAATTGACGGGTTTGACTAATTAAGGTCTTTCTTTGTGCTACACTTAAGTTAGGATAATTAGCATATTGAGCAGCAAAATTTTGCCATTTTCTGCGATCGCTTGTTGGAGTCCCAGTCGGAGGACTGTTACCAAAATTAAGGCATAAAAATTCGTTAAACTGATATTGATTACCCTGTAAATTGGTAAATCCTTTTTCTGCTTCAACAGAAAGGGCTTTATCTAAACGTATCCAGTCGGGGTTTCCTTCAGCCATGATTGTCTAGGGAGTAAACACTGGACTTTTTATTGTGCCACATTTTTCCCTTATTTTGTCACAAATTATTTAATGGGAATTAATTGAATTTTTAGGTTTCACTTTAATCATATTAGCAGTTAATAGGGGCTTAATAATATTAAGCCCCTACAAAATTTATTTTTTAACTATCAATCTATAATTTTGTTTCGTTTTCGAGCAAAATTTTAACTAATAACTTAACGGTTTCTTCTAGTTTATCAACTCTTTCCTCTAAAGAAACAGGTGGCGATAATCCCTCAGTCGCTTTTAAGAAATGCTTCCAGCCTTTCTTACATTTTATACCATAAGCTTTCTTATAAGTAGCATAAGCATTGTTATAATTTCCATAACGCTTAATTAATTCTTCTTTGGTTATTTTACTTTTAGGAAGAGCTTTATTAGAAGTTTCAACAGAGGTTAATAATTCATGTAAACGAGTGGATAATGTTGCTGTGATTGAAAATACTTGAGCAGAATTTTTAATATCCTGTTGCTGTAAATCTTCTAACTCTTCAATTAATTTGCTAAATCGTGACATAGTTTTTACCCTAAATATTCATTATTTATCTAATAAATTTCTACCAATATCAGCAGAACTGGTTCCCATCCAAGGTTTATCAGGATCAGACTCAACACTATTATCTATTTTACCAAAACCTTGAGGATCATCACTAAAAAATAATGATTGAATTAATGTCCAAAGAATCCCTAATTTTCCATAAATAGACTGTGTTTGCTGAACTTTCATCCTTGCCAACTCTACCTCAGTTTCAATGTGTCTTAAATCAGCAATAACTTTATCTCGTTGAGCTATAACTTTTTGTTTTTCTTGAGTTAATTGAGTCATTTGTTGGTTAATCTGTGCTAATTCAGATTTTAAAGAATTAATATCTTCAAGTTTTAATTTTATTTGTACGTCTAATTCTTGATTTTCTTTGCATAGGGTAATAATCTCAGCTCTTAATTTTTTCTTGTCTATTTTATGTTGTTCACTCCAAAAAGCTAATTGACCTTGAGAACGTCGTAACGTTTTAACTACCCCTACTGCTTCTTGTAATTGTTCATTATCAGGATAGCTTTTAGCTAATTTATAAACACTTTTTACACGAGTATCAATATCAACAGTCATTTTTAAAATTGTTTGGTAGTTCCATAATATAAATTATAGTAATTTTTATCATCAAGCACAGTGACAGCCATCACGCCATTAACCATAAGTTAATCAAATTTAATAATAATAAACTTAACTTTGTGTAAGTCGAAGTTTTGCTATGATTAAAACATGAACAAACGCCACACTTTACTGAACTAATATTATGGCGAGACAAGGCACTTTTCCCCTCACAGACTGGTTAGAAACCCATTGGACAACCCCCGCCTTTGGTGGCTGGTTATTAGCTGTATTAGCTTTATGTTTCTTTGGCGCAGCAACCAATACTATGGCCGGATGGCTATATGTGCTAAGCGGTACTATTTTGGCATTATTGGTGTTGTCCGCTATTTTATCGGTGCGATCGCTCTCTAAAATAGAAGTTCATCGCAGTCCCCTTAACCCTGTCAGTGCAGGGGATGATCTCACTATCGAACTAATCATCGAAAATAAGTCAAAATCTCCTAAAACCTTACTACAACTCTGGGATATGGTTCCTGGGGTCATGGAACAGCCGAAAAACACTGCTATCGAAGCCATTGCACCCCAAGGAGAACACCATTGGACCTATTACCTAACCACTCAACAGAGAGGGGTCTATCATTGGCATGAAGTAGAGTTACGCAGTGGTTCCCCGTTAGGACTGTTTTCGTGTCGTCGGAGTCACGAAGTCCCTGCTAAAGCAGTGGTTTATCCTCAGATATTGCCCTTAAATCATTGTCCTTTGATTGATACCATCGGACAAGAAGACAGTGACCAAAAACAAAGCGATCGCCGTTTTCAAGCAGCCAGTGAGGGGGTTACGAAGGCGTTACGGCCCTATCGTTATGGTGATCCCATGCGGATGATCCATTGGCGGACTAGTGCCAAATATGATGAGTTTCAGGTAAGGGAGTTAGAAGTTATCACAGGGGGAGAAGATATTATTATTTGTTTGGATAGTGGTTCAAGTTGGAAAGATGATAATTTTGAACAGGCGGTTATTGCAGCAGCTTCTTTATATTTTTATGCCAGTCACGCCCAACTCAATGTTAAATTATGGACAGCAAAAACGGGACTTATTTATGGTAATCGGACTGTATTAGAAACGTTAGCGGCTGTTAGTACAGAAGAAGACGATAGCCAACATAGTTTACCTAAAATACCTTTAATTTGGATAACAGAAAATCCTGCAAGTTTCGATAATTTACCATTGGGTAGTCGTTGGCTTTTATTCCCTCAAGAAGCTGATAAAATTCCGAGTTTTCTGGGTCAAACTTTAAGCGGTTTAATCATTAATTCTGAACAATCTTTACAAACTCAATTACAAAAAATTCCCCAGTAATTTAGATTTTTTCGTACCTTTAGTATAGGTAAGGTGGGCAATGCCCACCCTAGGAGATTTTAGAATTTTATTATACAGAAATAACCTTTCGATTACGGACTAATAAAGCAAACCCTGCGCTAGTGACAAACATCAGTAAACTATAGATACCAGCAGGAATCGCCATGGTTGGTGAATTTAACAAAACACTAGCAATCGTAATCGCTAATGTTCCATTTTGGATGCCTACTTCAACCGTGATCGTTTTGGTACTTTTTTCGTCAAGTTTAGCTAGAGTAGCTAGAGTATATCCTAGAAACATGGTAACCAAATTTAAGCTTAAAGTGACTCCTCCAACTTGTAAAAAATTGGGCAGTAAATCAGCACGTCCCTTAACTAATAAACCAAAAATAATTAATCCTAAAAAAAACAAGGATAACCATTTAACAATTTTCTCAAGTTTACTGGCTAATTTAGGTCGATAGTAGTTAACTAACATCCCTAAAACAATAGGAATAAAAATAATGACCGCAATTTGAATAATGGTTTTTAAGATAGGTAATTGCAATGCTGTATCCGTTGCCATAAATGTCTGCATTCCCAAATTAATCACCAGAGGAATGGTAATAATAGTAATTAGACTACTGATAGCGGTTAAAGTAACGGATAAAGCAACATTACCCCGTAGTAAATAACTAATTACATTAGAGGTTGCGCCCCCCGGACAAGCAGCTAAAATAACCACTCCAACGGCTAACTCTGGGGTTAAGGAGAACATTCCAGCTAACAAAAAACCAATAATAGGTAAGATAATTAATTGAGCAATTAAACCAAAAAATACCCCTTTCGGTTCAATTAAAATACGCTGAAAATCAACAATTTTTAGACCCAAACCCATGCCCATCATAATAATAAATAAAGCGAGGGGAAGAAAAACCGCCGAGAGAAGATTAGACTCCATAAGAACTCCAAACATACAACTTTTAGTTATCTTACAATAGTTTGACAAATTAGATTGCCGTTGGAGAAAAGTCGCTTAATTGATCTCTTATTATGGATATTATGGACTAATGGTAATCGTAAAAAAAATACCATCATCCTGTAAAGACTCACCCCCTTGAAACAGTTCTTTTCCTAAACGGTTTGCCCAGTCAAGACGGGCATTAAAAAAGTCACCATATTGTACTTGTAACCCAACCCCAACCGAAGCTAATTCATTAATGGGGGGATCGGGTTCTTCCCCAGTATTCCATCCTTGACCATAGTTTAAAAAAGGAACAATTTGCACCACAAACCTATCTTTAGGAAGACGATAAACTGGAAAACGTAACTCCATGGCTGCAAAAATACCATTATCTGTCAGTAAAGAATTTTGACGATATCCTTCAACATTTCCTAAACCCCCTAAAGAAAATTGTTCTAAAGATACAATCGCACGATCGGCCAACTGCATATCACTTCTAATGACAAATAAAGTGTCTGGTGCTAATAATTTCACCCATTGTGCTTGCCCTCGCCATAGAAAATAGTTACTATAAGGAGCATCAGGATTGACTTGTAAATCAAAGGGTGTAGTCGTTCCAAAAGCTTCAATTCCCCAGTCAAATTCTGACCTTGCTGATAATACTTGCGTTGCTGATCTTCCTACCCATTCTTGAGAAAATCTAACAGTAGAAATGTGAGTTCTTCCATTGGTATCAGAACCCCGAGACGGAAAAGCAAGACCATCTAAATAGAGGGTTTTACTCTTTTGATGATCAACATCTAAGCCTAACGTAAATTCTTGTGAGGGAGTTTGGATAATCGGTTGTCGGAAGCGAAAAGAATACTTTTGATAATCGGAATTAATGTCTAAAATATCTAAAGGTTCCTCGATAATTTCCCCGGTTAAACTTCTATATCCGACTTCAATGGTGCCATTATAAACATTAACAGGAACTTGATAAGTCACCTCGACATCGTCACTGGCATCCGTATTATAGTAAGTAAATTCTGCTTTATCACCAATACCCAATAAATTATTTTCAGTTAAATTAAACCCCCGACGAATTTCTCCGACTTGGGGGTTACGGCCATTATCAAACAGAAGACTCGGATAAAAGGAACGGGCCGAGACAACATTAACCACTAAAATATTATTACCGGGACGGGGACTGGGGGTTAATTCTGCCGAAATACTCTCAATAATCGGGTTTAATTGTAGTAGTTGTAAAGACTCCACTAAGCGAGGAATATTTAACGGGGTTTGTCCTCCTAAGGCCAAGCGATCGCGGACATAATTAGGATTGAGTTTACCTTCAACGGTCACTTGAATGTCTTCTAATTGGCCTTCGACAATTTTAATCGTAACAATACCATTTTCGATGGTTTGGGGTGGAATATAAGCCCCAGACGTAACATAACCCTGATCCACATAATACTGAGTAATGGCGGATCTCGCTTGTAGTAACTCGGCAAAGCTCAACGGGCGATCAATAAATTCTTCGATAACTTCTTTTAATTCTTCTGTATCAAAAGCGGTGTTTCCCTCAAAACTAAACGCCTTAACCGTAATGGTTCCTGGAATGTTCGGGGATACTTCCTCTGTAGGAAGAGGGGAAACCGTCGGAGGGGTTAACGGGGTTTCGGGTAAAGGACTAGGTTGGGGTAACTCAGGGACAGAAGTGGGAGGAATTGGGCTATTGTCAAAAGATTGCGCCATTAATTGAGTAGCACACACCCCATTCAACCAAACAAGAGAAAAACAATAACAAAATAGGTTAGGGAGACGAGTTACGGGTTGACAAATCATAACAGGTAGCAGGGCTTAAACCAGGACTGTGAGGAGTCACAGCGGGTGCTTGTGCTGTTAGCACTACATTACCATCAGCATTAATTATCCATCCTTGTGCTTCGACAAGAGTGGGTGTATGTGTCTCGCTTTGATGACGATGTTCTTCAGAAGTAGGAGAAGAACGATCTTGCTCTAAAGGGATAGAATTCAATGAATCAGTATTAGGATAACCTAATTCGGTTAATCCTGTGGGGTTGTCCACTCCTTCATTGGGGTTAGAAGGTAAACCACCCCGTCCCGTAATCGTGAACTCTCCTCTAGTTAAAGCCCCACCTGGACGACAAGCGTCGACAACAATGTTACTCGTGTCCACTACTTGCTCAGGCAGTTTAACTAAACTTCGTTGGGGGTCAACATCAGGCCGGTTAATACCAATATTGCCCACTTGGCCAAACTGAGAACTGGCGGTGATATCACTGAGAGGGGTTAATCTTTCCCGTTCTTCGATACCAAACACCCCAGCAGCATCAATACTAATATTTCCTCCCCGTCCTAGAAACGCATTGGCAATAATATCACTGTTTTCTGTGGGAACGGCAATCATAAACAGGGCATTAATATCGATGTTTCCCCCATTTCCGAGTCCTCCTGTGGTTCCGGCGGTGGTGGAAATCGTGCTATTTCGACGTAGCGTTAAAAATTGATCCACATCAAGGTTAATATTTCCCCCTTCTCCCGATGCGGTTTCGGCTGATAAGCGACTACTGTTATCTAAAAAGATATTTTCTGCTTGTACATTCATATTTCCGGCATTTCCTAAGCCAAAACTGCTAACAGTGACTTCTGAATTATTATTAACCCTGAGATTATCCGTGGCAATGGTTAAACTGCCAGCATTGGCTAAACCATTATCTAATTCTAAAATGTCTGGATCGAGTCCTAATTCTCGGGCAGTTTCTGGGTCTAATGCTTCACTGGTAGCGGTGAGTTGACTGTTATTATCCAAAGCAATAGACTGCGCATTGAGGGTTAAATTACCCCCTTGACCCGTTCCAATGCTTCTAACAGCCACTTCTGAGCGATTATTAACCGTTAATTGATCGGTGTTAATCGTTAAGTTTCCTGCATTGCCCGTCCCTTCAGAGGATGCTGTTATTACTCCTTGATTGTCTAAAAAGATAGAATGAGCAGTAATATTGACGTTTCCTGCATTGCCTTGACCTAAACTTGCGGCCGAAATAATACCCCCATTGGTAACGGTTAGTTGATTGGTATTAATATTAACACTGCCTCCTGGAGCAAATCCTGATAAACCTAAGTCCTGAAACCCCGTTTCAGACGTAATACGACTAGGTACAATAGAGTTATTAAAAGTCACTCCCCCTGTACCATTAACATTGATCAATTCAGAAGCATTGATGGTAATTTCTCCTGCATTTCCTAAAAACTCAGACCTACCAATAGAAACACTGACGGCAGAGATTTGTCCCCCGTCTTGAAGAGTTAATTTTTTGGTATTGATATTAATCGGTCCGCCATCAGCTTGATTCACTGTATTAGTTGCAATAAAACTAGGACCAAAAAAACCTGTACCAATTATTTCAATTGATTCAGAAGCGTTAACATTGATTGTGCCTCCATTGCCTGTTCCCCCAACTTCTGCCGAAATTCTCCCCCCTTCTCGTAAGATCACTTTCTTTGTATTGACAGTGATCTTACCCCCTTGACCGGTTGCACCAAGTACAACTGTTGCAAATAATCCCGATGTTGGGCCGCCCTGTCTTTGTTGAAGACCATCAGAAATTTCTATTGACTCAAAGGCATTAACGGTTAAATTTCCCCCAGGTTGAGAATTCCTAGTATCACTTCTAACTTGAGCTTGTTCACTTATTCTTATATTTTGTGCCTGTAACTGAATAGCGGAATTATTAGCAGTAACAGACGCTTGTTGAAATAAAGAAATATCCCTAAAGGTTTCTACCCCTTCATAACCTAACTCAAATCCGACACCAGTTGTTCTCAGTTGAACTTGACTATTACTCCCCACACTTCCTAATTCTACTCTTCCTTGAGGAACTGTTAGATTACCCCCTGGAAACTCAATATCTCCACCCACCAAAGCAAAGGTATGACCTGGGTTTAAATTAAGGTTATTTGCCCTATTAACAATTGTCCCTGGATTGATTCCAAATTGTAACCCCACAGGAACACTCATGGTTAATAGGGGGTTAGGTTGTGGATTGGTTGCGCTAAACTGTATGCCATCAGCAAAGGTCATACTCTCAGCAGTGGTTGCGAGGAATGACCCATTAATATCTATTTGAGCATTGGGACCGAAAGTCACGCCATTGGGGTTGATGAGGATAAAATGGGCTATGCCATTAGCTGTGATCCTTCCTTCAATGTTAGACAATGAAGACCCTGTGACGCGATTGATAATATTATTAATAGTTGAGGAATTCTGAAAATTAGCAGTAGTGCCGTTGGGAACAGAAAATTGCTCAAAACTGTGGAAGAGATTCCCCCCTCTTTGTTCACCCCCTGTAATCGTCAATATCCCGTCCTGGGTTATGTTTTCGACTTGGGTTCCGACTGTATTATCTCTAGTAATTTGAGCTAATGTACTGGGTATGGTTAAGGTTTGGTTGATAACAATACCAGTTCCTACAATGCAAGCATAAAAGGGTTTGATTATACGAGAAGCTTTCATGTAGATGAGTCAGATAAAATATTTCTTTGACCCAATTATAATCATAGTTTTTATGTGAGTTAGCTATTTCATCTTTATTTTCCATTAATATAAATGATCATATCTGTCGAAGTTGGGCTATTAGCATCTATAGTTTTGAATACTTAAAAACTTAGCATCCGCTCCCAGGCCACATACACTTGCCTCCTTGAGACCCTTGTTGAGAGGTCTTAGAATCTTTATCAGACTTATTATTGTTTTCTATATTTTCTATTTTGTTTTCTCTATGTTCTTTAAGGGTTTCGGCGTTAATGGGTGCAGCGAATGCAGAAACATTAAGACCAGCAGTTAAAGCAACGGTTAAGATAGCAGCAAAGGTGTTGTTTAGTTTCATTGGTTTGGCTCCTGTTGTTTTCTCTATACTTTTAGGATATGGCTTTTTGACAGTAAAGTATTGGGTACTATTGGTTAATTTTAAATAAAGTTTTTTTTGACTTACGTAAGAGAGGGTAGAAGTGAGGGTATTTAGATAAGTTCTACAGAGGGATCAAAAAGTTAGTTCAGTGATATAGATGTTTTCATTGATGCTTCTTAACGTAGTTTTAATCATTGTTAATGGCTTCAAATCAAAGCAATATTATCCACTTATCTATTAAATATTGTAACATTAAAATTCAAGACGAACCGGTGATTTAATCTATTGTAAAATTTGTTAATTGATCACACTTTCGTGGTGATCACTCAAGTAACACCATCATTGCTACCATAAGAGTAGTAACCAGTGATCAGTGACCAGTCATCAGAATGTAGAATGAGGAGTCATCAAGGTTTAATGAATTCCACCTTCTAAGTGTTTAGTCCCTGACAACTGGTAACTGATAACCCATTTTCGTCAAACCGAGGTTCTTTACAGCGTCCCCTAAAATTTGGCACATTACATAGTTACTAAAATGACAACGTGGTGTGAGATGCTGGATATTTGGTTATGAAATCTTTTGGGAGTCTCAATTTATATGGTAGAAAATCGTAAATCCACAGTAATCATTACCGGCGCTTCCTCAGGAGTCGGGTTATATGCTGCTAAAGCCCTAGCGGATAGAGGTTGGTATGTGGTGATGGCTTGTCGCAACCAACCGAAAGCCCACCAAGCAGCCCAGTCTTTAGGTATTCCTTTAGACAGGTATACGGTGATGCAAATTGATCTAGGCAATTTAGACAGTGTACGACAATTCGTCAAAGATTTTCGGTCCACTGGTAAGTCCCTTGATGCCTTAGTCTGCAATGCAGCCATTTATATGCCTTTACTTAAAGAACCCCTGCGGAGTCCAGAAGGCTATGAATTAAGTATGACCACTAATCATCTGGGTCATTTCCTCCTCTGTAATTTAATGTTAGAGGATTTGAAAAGGTCGTCGGCCCCTGAAAAACGAATGGTTATTTTAGGGACTGTCACCCACAACCCCAACGAATTAGGGGGTAAAATTCCACCTCGTCCGGACTTAGGGAACTTAGAGGGGTTTGCTGATGGCTTTAAAGAACCCATTTCCATGATAGATGGTAAGAAATTTGAACCGGTTAAAGCCTATAAAGATAGCAAAGTTTGCAATGTTCTAACCATGCGAGAACTTCATCGACGCTATCATGATCATACTGGGATTGTGTTTACTTCTCTGTATCCAGGATGTGTGGCCGATACCCCTCTATTCCGTAACCACTATCCCCTCTTTCAAAAAATCTTCCCTTGGTTCCAGAAAAATATTACCGGGGGTTATGTTTCCCAAGAATTAGCCGGGGAACGGGTCGCCGATGTGGTCACCAAACCCGAATATGGTCAATCTGGGTCTTATTGGAGTTGGGGAAACCGTCAGAAAAAAGATCGTAAAGACGCTTTTGTTCAGAAGGTGTCACCCCAAGCCCAAGATGAAGCTAAAGCAGAACGGATGTGGGACTTAAGTGAAAAATTAGTCGGACTTGTTTAATCGTTAAATTCCCACCCAAAACATTACTTTTTGTAGTGTTTTTAGGTGGGAATTTTCACTGATAATCCTGAAAAATGCGGATGGCGAGACTTGAACTCGCATGGCGTGAGCCACACGCCCCTCAAGCGTGCGTGTCTACCGATTCCACCACATCCGCGGGCTTGCGTATTGCATTTTTTATCATAGCACAAATGTAACTAGAGGCAAGAGAATCGATTAATTAGTCATTTTTTTGGACTCAGAAACAGAATATTCAGGAGTCTGGGACACATTTTTTCAAGAAGCAAGATATAATTTGTTACAAAAGCGTTAACAAAGTTTATCAAATGAGTAATCCTGTTCTTCACGCCTTCTTTTTAGGCCGAGCCTTTGCTGAAGTTCTCAGCGAGAAAGTAGAAGAGTCCTTAACCGAAGCCCTAAGCGAGTTAGGAAAGTTTGATGCTGAGCAAAGGGAAAACCTGCGTCAGTTTATCGAAGAAGTCCAACTCCGTGCCGAAAGAGAAGCGACTCAAGGAACCACTAGCACCACCACCACAACCACCGATAATGGTTCTTCTGTGGATCTTCAAGAGACCATTGACGACCTAAGGGCTGAAATTGCCCGTCTCAAAGCCGAATTAAAGAATTATCGCAATACAAAAGCATAATTCTCCTTTAAAGTTTTAAATTTATTATATAAGCCCAAATTAGTAGAACCCAAATAAGCCGAGTGTCTGCCCTGTCATCAAACGCCAAATCATCCCTAGTCAAGAAAAACGGTGCTTCTGTCCCCAAAAGCATCAGCCAGTTAGAAACGGCTGAAAAGTACCGTTGGAACCGTGAAAACTATTCGATTACGCGCCGTCGTTTAGATATTTGGCGGTTCGTTCTCTCCTTGCTGTTCCGTTTTTGGCGCAATGGTAAGAAATGGACCTATAAAGGTGGCTTTACAGAAGAAAAATTAGCTGCCAGACGGAAAATACAAGCGGTTTGGATACGGGAAAATTTGTTAAATCTCGGTCCAACCTTTATCAAAGTAGGACAATTGTTCTCAACTCGTGCCGACCTCTTTCCTATTGAATACGTCGAAGAACTCTCTAAGTTACAAGATGAAGTTCCGGCCTTTACCTATGAGCAAGTGAGTAAAATTGTCGAAAAAGACCTAGGAAAGCCCTTATCTAAGCTATTTCGGAATTTTGACCCCGTTCCCATCGCAGCCGCTAGTTTAGGTCAAGTGCATAAAGCCAAACTCCATTCAGGAGAAGAGGTGGTCGTTAAGATACAACGGCCGGGCCTAAAGCAACTGTTTACCATTGATTTAGCGATTCTGAAGAAAATAGCCTATTATTTCCAAAACCACCCAAGATGGGGAAAAGGACGGGACTGGCTAGGTATTTACGAAGAATGTTGTAAGATTCTTTGGCAAGAAACTGACTATCTCAATGAAGGGCAAAACGCAGATACCTTTCGGCGCAACTTTAGGGGAGAAAATTGGGTAAAAGTGCCGAGGGTGTACTGGCGGTATACGTCCCCCCGTGTGCTGACTTTAGAGTACCTTCCAGGGATTAAAATTAGTCATTATGAAGGATTAGAAGCGGCAGGGTTAGATCGCAAGTTATTGGCGAGGTTAGGGGCAAAAGCTTATTTATGCCAACTCCTTAACGATGGCTTTTTCCATGCTGATCCTCACCCTGGCAATATTGCTGTCGATACGGATGGATCGTTAATTTTTTATGATTTTGGCATGATGGGGCGCATTAATACCAATGTCAGGGAAAAGTTAATGGATACTTTGTTTGGTATTGCTCAAAAAGACGGCGATCGCGTGGTATCTGCTTTAATTTCCTTGGGTGCTTTGAGTCCTACCGATGACATGGGACCGGTGCGTCGTTCGGTGCAGTTCATGTTAGATAACTTCATGGACAAACCCTTTGAAGAACAATCAATTGCTGCGATCAGCGATGATTTATATGAAATTGCTTACGATCAGCCCTTTCGCTTTCCTGCCACCTTTACCTTTGTGATGCGAGCCTTTTCGACCCTAGAAGGGGTAGGGAAGGGGTTAGATCCTAATTTCAATTTTATGGAGGTAGCGCAACCCTTTGCCTTAGACTTAGTGGCTGATCTCGATGGCAAAACCGGCAATAGTATCATAGACGAAATTACTCGACAAGCGACTCAAGTCAGTAACACAGCTTTAGGTTTACCGCGACGCATTGACGATACGATCGCAAAGTTAGACCGGGGTGATATTAAATTAAGAGTCCGTTCCGTTGAATCCGATCGTTTATTACGTCGTGTGGGTATGATGCAAATGGCCACCAATTACAGTGTGTTTTTCAGTGCCTTAGTCATTTGCGGAACTCTGTTGTTTGTGAACGGTTATCTTAAAATTGCAGTGGTAGTTATTATCTTGGGGTTAGTTCCTGCATGGGGCTTTATTCGGCTGCTGCGTCGTATTAATCGTTTAGATAAAATGTTTTAGGGTTCATTTTTCTGATAAGACTTCCCTTTTGGGAAAAAATTTGCTTTCATAAGTAAAAACCTTTGGTTAAGATGCCAGTGAATACCATTCCCCCTGTTGATTTAGTTCGTCAATATAAGCTCATCAGTGACGAAATTGATAGCGCTGTCCTTGAAGTTGTGCGCTCCGGTCGTTATATCGGTGGTGCAGTGGTCAGCGACTTTGAGCAGCAGTTAGCTGAATATGTCGGGAGTTCTGATTGTGTTAGCTGTAATTCAGGAACCGATGCCCTTTATTTAGCCTTAAAAGCCTTAAATATTGGACCAGGGGATGAAGTAATTACTACACCGTTTACCTTCATTGCGACAGCAGAAACCATTAGTTTAGTGGGAGCAAAACCAGTTTTTGTTGATATTGAGCGTGATACCTTTAACATCGATGTTGAAGCCATAGAAGCAGCTATTACCCCCCAAACGAAAGCCATTATTCCGGTTCATCTTTTCGGTCAGCCGGTGAATATGACCCGTATCATGGACATTGCTCAAACGTATAACATCTACGTTATTGAAGACTGCGCCCAAGGGACTGGGGCAAAATGGGGGGAGCAAATCGTCGGTAGTATCGGTCATGTGGGTTGTTTTAGCTTCTTTCCTACCAAAAATTTAGGAACTTGTGGGGATGGTGGGGCAGTGACGACTAATGATCAAGCGATCGCCCAAAAGATACAAATAATCAAAGAACATGGTTCAGCACAACGGTATTATCATGATGTTGTGGGGATTAATAGTCGTCTTGACAGTATTCAAGCCGCTATTTTACAAGTTAAATTGCGTTATCTCAATCAATGGAATGAGCAGAGAAGAGAAATTGCACAACGCTATCATCAACTATTAGCACCTATTCCAGGGATACAACTGCCTCAAGAAATCAAGGGAGGTTATCATGTTTGGAATCAATATACTATTTTAGTAGAAAATAAAAGTAACCAAGAAACAACAACCAGAGATAACCTGAGACAAAAACTACAAGAAAATGGGGTGATCTCAATGATTTATTATCCGATTCCTTTGCATTTACAAAAAGTTTATGAAAGTTTAGGGTATCAAAAGGGAGATTTTTCGATGACTGAAAAAGCGGCTAAAGAAGTGTTATCTTTACCGATGTTTCCTGATCTTACTCTCGAAGAACAAGAACAAATTGCTTATGCTTTAAAAGATTATTGTCATTAAAATTAGGTTATGGTGATTACATCAATCCAGAAATGGGATATTGACGAGAGCGATCGCTTTCAACTTCTCGTTCAATGGCTGCTTGATAGGTATCGACAACATGATTGGGCATAAAATCATTTTGATGGGATAAAAAAGACCATTCTTGTCCAACATCAACATAAGTTCCCACCGATTGGGTAGGAGGCAGATTCCTAGAGCATAATCTAACACAAGGTTACGACTGTCTCTGGCTTGACTTAGATTCATTAAACATTTCCTAATGTCATTTTTCTTTAAAATTTAAACGATGATTTGACAATATTTCAACAATTGAGTCCCTGGATCTAAAACGGCGATCGCCGTTTTCGGAATTATCTTGTTTTCCGAAGAAATAAGTTAATGATTGCTCATTGTCAATATTTGAAATGTGTTAGATTTAAGCCTTAAATATGAAAAATATTATTAAAAAAGGCGTTGTACCATGTTTGAACCCTATTCAGATTGGGCAATTATTTCGATTTTTGTGGTGATTTATAACAGGTGGCCATAAAGAAGCGGTGACTTCGTAACTCATGGCACAAACAAGTCCTAATAATCCGGCAAAAACTAAAAAGATCGGCTGACTAAATAATTTTTTAGGAGAAATAATGACCCCATGCACAACAATATTGGACCCATCAACCATCGCCAAGGAGGACGGGGTTTCTACTTTTATGATAAAGACGGTCATAACTGGGAATTATTGACCCATGTTTAGTTAATTTTTATCTTAATTAGTTAAAGAATTTAAGTTAATTTGAGCAATATTGACATAATTAAATGGGTGATTATTTACTCTATTACTATTATAGGTTTCATTGTGAATAAAGCTGGACATATTAATCGCTTGTTCATCTTCAAAAATTATGATTTCATAAGTTTCTTGAGCGATTAAATCTACGTTAGTAAAAATTACTGAAGACTCTAACCAACGCTCCCAAGTCCCCAATTGTGGCATCATTAAATAACCATCAGCTACTATTTGATTATTGCCTAAATTCTTCATTTGTAAGTGTTTTACAGCACAATTAATTCCTGTACTAATCGGACCTGAACCATTTCCAGCAATGACTTGTATAGCATGGGAACCAGTAAATTGTGCTTGTATATTTACCGTAATAGTATCTTCTGGCGCACCCCAATGATCATAATAATCTCTGCCATGACTTGAGGAAAAAGTTCCCCCCACTACAGCAAATTCATTGGCATTTACACCATAGATGCGATGAGAATTAAGACCCCAATAACAAAAAGGAGCGGAGCGTTGGGAAGTATTTCCGCTATTAATATAAACTGCTTCTAAGTTATAACAATAACTTGGAGTATTATTTTCTTGACTATCAGTATCTCGCCATCTTGTACGATTTCCAGATAAATTTTTAGCGACTAATACTCCATCTCGATAAACATTAATTGTGACATCATTAGGATTTTCTTTATTAATATTGAACTGGATTTCTAATTGATTATCAACAGCATAAATAGACTCAACAATGGGAGGACGAGGAGCAAAACGATATTGATAATTATCTAAATTGGTGACAAGATTAATAGAAGATTGTTGAGTGGTACCTTCTCCTAAATCAACCTCGATCTGATTGCGATCGCTTAACATAGATTCAGGAATATTAGAGGTAACAACATTACCATGAAGACGTATTTTTTTAATGTGATAAGTCCCTACGATTTCCTCAGTTAATGGCGGTAAATTCAGGGTAATATTAAGTTGATGATTACGATAATAAAGGTTATTTAAAACTAATTGATGACTATTTGGTAAAAGGTAATGACGGAATTCCCTAGTAATATAGGGAGCAATATGTAATCCTGAATCTGTCCAAGTAATGCCGAAAATGATGTCATGAATCATAGAAATATAACCCGCGACAGACCACAATTGACGGGGAGAATTAACTTGAGGTTCTTTATTTTCTGAGTCTATTTCTACTTGTCCACTGACTGCATCGAAATTTTCCATATTTGATAAACTAAGGGCAGCACCACGGACTAAAGCACTCATGCTTAAGGTAACAGCTTGAGCATTTTTCACCTTTTTCGCTGCTTTTAACCAGTAAGCCGTGGCAAAGGGCCACATTCCTTGATTATGATAAATAAGGGTGTCTCTTTGTTGTGGCCAAATGACAGAGGGACCCAGGGGAAACTGAGGATAATGGGCAACAATCTCCTGTCCTTGTTTCATATCAGCAATATCGAGTAAAATAGCCAGAGCATTGCCCAATAAATCGTATTGATGAGCCGGACCAGGAGCAAAGGTGCTAGTAATAAAGGTAGAATAAAGATGTTGCTCCGGAAGATACAAATGAGTGCGGATGGCTTGTTTTAATTGCTGCGCCCATTGATTATATTTCCTTTGCTCAACCCTATAACCCAATTCACCGGCTAAAAAAGCAGCATAGTCAAGAGCATGGAAATGACAGCAATTTGTTGATAAAGCTTTCGACATTCCAATTTGTACCGGATCATGAGCAGTCCAATAGGGATAACTTTGTTCTCGCCAATCTAAAAAAGATTGTTCTCCACGATATAGTCCATCTTTTTTATCAAAAATAACTATGCGATCGTGTTCAATGGTATTTTTAAGAGCTTCATAGGAACGTTGAGCAAAATTGTTTTTTTTCTCTCCATTTAATTGTTTTAATAAAGCACGAGAACCCAAAGACCAAACCACGCGATCGCTAGAAATGGGGTAACTGCCTCCGGTTCCGGTATCTTGTATAATTTGTAAGTTACCACCACTACGACGTTCGGACAGTTTAAAATTTAACGAATTAAGGGCGCGAATCGGATCGAGATTAGCTAAACTAAGATCCAGAGAATAAGCAATATCTCTGGTCCAGACGTAAGTCCAGAATAACCCTGTGTCAAAAAAGCCACCCTTAATGGTATTTCCCATAGGTTGTCCATTATTATAAGAACCGTCACTGATACTAGAAACAGAACATTGACGAACTTCCTCTATAGCTAACGCATAAAGCGCATCAAACCAAATATGATTACTGTTTAGGGTTGGATAGTCTTGTAATTCGCTAATTTCTCTAGGGTTCGGTAAATACTTTTGATAACGTTGCCGTTGATTCTCATCATTAAATTTAGTTTGAAATGGGGCATTACTTTGAATTAAAAAATGTCTTTTATTGTCTATATTGCTTAGTGTAAATATTGCTTGAAAAAAACTATTTTTTTGTTGCAAAATTTCCCTATTTTTATGAGACTCTGATAAGAAAATAGAAAGATTATTCATATTAGATTTAATAACAAGTTACCGAAAAAATGAAAGATTAAAATAACAATAATCCTTCTTAAATTTATTGAGATTATCCTAATTATGATTAGATTAATGACTCAGTTTAATTGTAGGTAAATTGAAAATAACATTATTACTAATCGAACCCAAAGTCATAGCGATAGTTTTGGCTTGAGTTAATAATAAAGTTGTTATTAAGAGCGTGATAGTTTTCATTGATAAAAATATATACTAACATAAAAGCTAAAATTTACTAATATTGTAAGTTAGTGAATTGTTCAATTTCACTCAGTAATATTAAAAAATTCTTGATTTTCATGAATATTAAATCTATCTCCCATGAAACCATCCAAGGCACTGATAATGTTTTAACCACTGTTATTATTAATCAAGTTTCGTCTCAATGTATTTTAGCTAGAGTCATGATTGATTTGTTAGGGAAACCTGGAATTGATAATGATATGGAAATGATGGGAACTGGTGATACTTGGACAATCATCTGGACTCAACCAATAGCTATAATAGAAAAAACTCAAAGCTTACTTACAAAAGCTATTCATTAAACAAATGAAACCCATTTCAACATCAGTTATTATCTTCACTTCATTATTAACTATTAATCAATCTGTTGAATCTGCTTCGTAAGCAGATTCGTGCGTCTCACATTCGCTGTCGTACGGCGAATTAGGCAATCAGAATTCTACACTCGCTAAAACAATACGAGAGGTCCAAGTCCATCTTACCAAAAATAAAATACCACTATTTATTAATTGTTCATTGATAAATAGTGGTATTTACAATATACCTAATTTTTCTAACACGGGTTTTGTCGACACAACATGACGACTTAACCCTAATTTTTCAGGTTCAATTCCCAGAGATAAAGCCACTAATTGGGGTAAATGTAACACCGGTAACCCCAGTTTTTCCTCGATAACTTTTTCGACTTCTGGTTGTCTAGAATCCAAGTTTAAATGACAAAGAGGACAAGGAGTCACTAAACAATCTGCCCCTGCTTCTAGGGCTTCTTTAATATGATTTCCAGCCATTTTAAACGATTGTTCTGTGGCATAACTGGACAATGGCCAGCCACAACATTGCGTTCTTCCTTGATAATAAATCGGGGTCGCCCCAACAGTACGAAAAACATTTTCTAACGATTCCGGTTGAAATTTATTGTCGTAGGGTAGGTTATCCTGAGTTCTTAATAAATAACAGCCATAAAAGGCTGCACACTTTAACCCAGACAGCTTCTGTTTTACCTTTTTAGCTAAGGTCTCTAACCCATAATCAGCCACCAAAGCCCATAATAAATGTTTAACCTCTGTGCTACCTTGATAGGGAGAACATTGTTCTTTTTTCAAAAATCCGTTGACCGTTTCAAAATATGCAGGATCATTGCTTTTGGCATCTTTTAACCGTTCATCTACATGGCCAATGACCCCTTGACAGGTACTACAATGGGTCAATAAGGGCAGATTTAAGGACTCTGCTAAAGCAATATTGCGGGCGTTAACCGTATCTTCTAACAGTTGAGAATCTTCTTTATAGGTTCCTGAACCACAACAGGCTGCTTTTTTAAGTTCAATTAATTCTATGCCCAAAGCGTCTGTTAAGGCCGCAGTGGATAAATACAGTTCACGGCAAGCCCCTTGAGCCACACAACCTGGATAATAAGCGTATTTTAGCATTTAATTTAATGAATTGTTTTGAATGTTGCTCACAAGCAAGTTAACACCCCATCTAAATTAAAACTGATTAGATGGGGAAAAAGAAAACAGTCAGTTTAACCAAACCCTTTCCCTTTACTGTTTGCAGGAAGGGATAAACAATGTTCAATCTGTTGATACAACTTCTCTTTATCAAGGTTTTGTCCAATCAACACCAATTGATTCTTAGGGGTTCCTTTCCATTCATCATCTTCTAGGGTAAACCGTTTCCCACTGAGGTGAAAAATGTGACGTTTCTCACTTTCATTGAACCATAAAATCCCTTTAGCCCGAAAGATATTAGCGGGTAATTGATTATCTAGAAAATATTGAAACTTACGAATAGAAAAGGGTTGATCACTTTCAAAGGAAATGGAGGTAAACCCATCATTTTCTAGGTGGTGGGAATGATGATCATGATCATGGTGGTGATGATCGTGGTCGTGATCGTGGTGATGGTGATGATCATGGTCGTGATCATGATCATGTTTGCTTTCTTCGTGGTCAAAATATTTATCTGACTCAAATAATCCCACACTGAGAATTAGGGGTAAGGGAACTTGAGATTTTTGAGTCCGTAAAATTCTCGCCGAGTCTTTAATATCTCTAATGCGAATTTCTAAAGAATCCACATCCCCTTCATCCACTAAATCAGTCTTATTTAAAACGATAATATCCCCGTAAGCAATCTGACTATGAGCTGCTTCTGAATTAAATAAATCTAAACTAAAATTAGCACAATCTACCATCGTAATAATGGAATCAAGCCGGGTCATGTCCCTTAATTCGGTTCCTAAAAAGGTTAGTGCAACGGGTAAAGGATCGGCGAGTCCTGTGGTTTCAACCACTAAATAATCGACTTTTTCTGGCCGTTCTAAAACTTTGTAAACCGCTTGAACTAAATCTTCATTAATGGTACAACATACACAACCATTATTTAGTTCCACCATATTATCATCGGTGGTCACAATTAATTCATTATCAATGCCAATTTCTCCAAATTCATTGACTAATACTGCGGTTTTGATACCTTCTTGATTGGTGAGAATATGATTAAGAAGGGTGGTTTTTCCACTACCGAGAAATCCTGTGATAATGGTGACCGGTAAACCGTGTTTAGGTGCGTCCATCGCGTCAGAATTTCCTGACTTTGTATCCACTGTCTGCATAATCTTTCCAGTAATAATATTTTAAAAGACTGAGGTGAGGTTATCATTTTATTGCTGAATGATAACGATAAATAATTAACCACAATCTTTTGTCTCACCCTTTTATTATAGAGCAAGTTTAAATGATGATCCTAGCAAAAAAACTGCCGGTTCATGCCGGCGTTATTGAACCAGAAAAGCAGGGAAAATGATGGGTGAGTCCCTAACTCTTTGGATCTTGATTAGAGTCAGGGGACTGGGGATGAATTTGTTCGGCTTCGGGACAATCATCAGAAACAAAAATTTCTGAGTTGTATCTGGGTACAGAAGCTAATTTTTGGCTAACGGAACCAATACTTTCGAGTCTTACCATTTCTTCCCAAGAACTGACTTCGTCATCCTCTTCGGTCTCATAGCGAATGGTGACTAAATCCGCTTCTAAAGAAACAATGGTAGCACCTTCGATCCAACGTTGCTGATCCCGCAAGAAGAGACAAACTTCTCGGCCTTCTGTACAAAGCTGATAAATCTTGCGGTGTAGCATAGATATCTCCTTAACAGGTAATAATCTTTGATGACTTCTACCTTAACATTAAAAAACCTATCTAGGCTACGTCCACAAGACTGTTTTTCGTAAAAAATTTTGACTGTGGTTAAACCGTATAGATAAGGCGTTTTGTAGAACATGATTGCAAGGATAGATGAGTAGAGACAGAACTATCAATCAGTGTTTGTCATTGCAATCAATTCCGAGTTTGGTTAGGTTGGGTTAATCTTCATCCCATGCTTCAACGACTAACACCTCGCTAACGGGATCTTGCATGGTAAAACCAAACTCTAATAGTTCTTTTTTCCAGTAAGACCAGTCATTACCGTATAAAAGGGCTAATTTCCAAATGCTATCACTGGGTTTTAGAACGTTTGACTCTACCAGTGAGGACACTTTACGTTGAAACTTCATCATAGGATGAGCTACTTGTTTCGTCATAGACTCAATTAATTTGCGTTTACTAAATTGTACAAATGCTCTCTTGAGCAACACTTCTCTCTCTGGATTGGTATTTTGTTAAATCGTAGGTATTTATCGAAGGATCTGTTTTGAGAAGTATTTTCACTGTTTCAGTTATAACTGATTTATTCAATTTCTGCAAGTCTTTTGACTCATCAGTACGGTAATTACTACCAAAAAGCTCAATATCGCTACCTTTAAGACTGATATTCTGAGGCAACAATCATTGAACCAATACCGCGATCGCTAAAGATTTCTAGTAAAAGAGCATGGGGGATACGACCATCAATAATGTGGGCGGCTCTAACGCCTTGGGCCAGCGATCGCACACAACAATTCACTTTTGGAATCATCCCTCCGGCGACAATACCTTGAGCAATCAAGTCTCTGGCCTGTTTAATATCTAGTTTGGTGATTAATGTACTCGGATCTTGATAATTCTCTAAAATACCTGGGGTATCGGTCAAGAGAATCAATTTTTCTGCTCCTAATGCTGCTGCCACTTCTCCGGCGAAGGTATCAGCATTAATATTATAGGCCTGTCCTGTGTCATCGGCCGCTACAGAAGAAATGACGGGGATGTAGTTATTAGTGACTAAAGAGTGAACAATTTTGACATTGACTTTACTCACTTCTCCAACGAAACCAATATCATCCTTATCCACACGACGAGCTTTAACCAAGTTACCATCTTTACCACAGAGTCCTACCCCTTGTCCTCCTGCTTGGTTAATTAAGGACACTAATTCTTTATTCACACGGCCCACTAAGACCATTTCTACCACATCCATTGTGGGCGCATCAGTTACCCTTAACCCGTCTTTAAACTGGGGTTCAATGCCCAGTTTATCTAACCAAGTATTAATTTCTGGCCCGCCACCATGAACCACCACTGGATGAACCCCGACGCAAGCGAGGAAAATGATATCACGAATGACTTTATCTTTGAGGGAACTATCTTTCATGGCAGCCCCTCCATATTTAATGACCACAGTGCGTCCAGCGAATTGTTGGATGTAGGGGAGGGCTTCGCTTAAGACTCGGACACGGGTGGCATCGGCTTCTTGTATATACTCGTTTTCGCTACTCATAAATTAATGGTTATAATTCGCAAGACTTTAGAAATGATAACATTATTATTGCTAATTTGGTGCTGGTTTTAATTATAAAATATTATTAAATTACATTTAAATTTTAAAAAATAGTCTACACAAACCATAACAAGCCACAAAACTGTGAATAGAAAAACATCAAAAGAATGGTTAGGTTTAATGATTGGTAATTCTCGACTGCATTGGGCATATTTTCAAGGAGAGAATTTACGCCAGACTTGGGATACCCGTCATCTTGAAAAAGTTGTTAATCCTTTAAGATTATTTGATGATTATCTTCTGGGTGATCTGTCTCTTACCTTACCTTTAATTGTGGCTTCGGTGGTTCCTTCTCAAACTAAATTATGGCAAACTTATCAAAAGTTTTATCTAATTAAGTTAGAAGATATTCCCCTTAATAATCTTTATTCAACCATAGGAATTGATCGAGCTTTAGCTGCATTCGGTGCAGGAGAAATGTATCATTTTCCTTGTTTGGTAATTGATGCTGGTACGGCTTTAACATTGACAGGTATTGATAGCGATCGCAGTTTTATCGGTGGGGCTATTTTACCCGGATTAAAGTTACAATTTAATTCATTATCAACCAAAACAGCAGCCTTACCTAATATTCAGTTACCCCAAAAATTAGGCGATCGCTGGGCTAATAATACAGAAAATGCGATCATTAGTGGTATTTTATACACTGTTTTAAGTGGAATTCAAACATTTATTGATGATTGGTTAATCAAGTATCCTGAGAGTAAAATTATTTTAACGGGTGGGGATGCTGAAAATTTATATAATTATTTTAAACAAGATAATTATGAACAATGGGAGAATTTAATAGTGGATCAAAATTTAATTTTTTGGGGAATGCGATCGCTTGGCTTTTCAGGTTTTGACATTTAAAATCTTATCTATCCTAAGTACATTAAATCATATGGTCTTTCAATAACAAAACAAGTTTTCTGTAGAGAAAGTATATAAGGATATTCTTGAGATAAAGATTTAAGAAGATACTAAATAGCTTGATTACAATCATATTTTAATCGTTCTATAAAAAAATCATATTCACAACAGTTGATAGAACTAAATTCTACTTTAAGTAATTCAGTAAAATAATAATTTGTTCCAATTTTCCATTCATTATCATAGATTATTAGAAAAAAACTTCTGACTTCACACTTCTGACTTCTGACTTCATGAATCATCTTTTTTTTGTATTCTTCCTATTAAAAAACAGACCGGTTGCCACAAGACATTAAATTTAATAACTGGTCACTGATCACTGATAACTGTTCACTGGTCACTACTAACATTGATATACTATTCTTATAGATTGCTATCATATTGAGGGATAACTTTAGTCGCTAATGCAACCTACTGATTCTGAAAAGTTCACCGAACAAGCCTGGGATGCTATCGTAAAATCGCAAGAAGTCGCCCGACGCTTCAAAAATCAAAATCTAGAAGTAGAACACGTCATCTTAGCCCTTTTAGAACAAGAAAAAGGCTTAACTTTGCGGATTTTAGAACGGGCTGAAATTGATATCCCTCGGTTGCAGCAACAGGTTGAAACCTTTACCAACCGACAAGCTAAATTTGTCACCGTCGATCAGCTATACTTAGGCCGTAGTCTCGATGTGATGCTTGATCGCGCTGAAGCCTCCCGTGAAAGTTGGGATGATAAATATATCTCCGTCGAGCATTTATGGGTTGGGTTTGCAGAAGATGAACGCATCGGACGGCGTTGTTTACGCAGTTTTAACCTTGACCCCCAAGACTTAGAACAGGCCATAAAATCAGTACGAGGAAGCCAAAAAGTTACCGAACAAGATCAAGAAGATCGTTATGAAGCATTGGATAAGTATGGTCGGGATCTCACCGAAGCAGCAAGAGAAGGAAAGTTAGACCCTGTAATTGGTAGAGATGAAGAGATCCGTCGCGTTATTCAGGTTTTATCCCGTCGTTCTAAAAATAATCCCGTTTTAATCGGAGAACCCGGTGTCGGAAAAACAGCGATCGCCGAAGGACTGGCGCAGCGCATAATTAACGGAGATGTGCCAGAATCTCTCAAAAATCGGCAATTAATCTCCCTAGATATGGGCAGCTTAGTGGCAGGGGCAAAATTACGGGGACAGTTTGAGGAACGCTTACAGGCTGTAATGAGGGAAGTGACAAACTCCGATGGTCATATTATCCTCTTCATCGATGAACTTCACAACGTAGTAGGAACCGGATCACGGGAAGGCAGTTCGATGGATGCAGGGAACCTCTTAAAACCCATGTTAGCACGGGGAGAATTGCGCTGTATCGGTGCAACCACCCTAGATGAATACCGAAAGCATATTGAGAAAGATCCTGCCTTAGAACGACGTTTTCAGCAAGTGTATGTCAAGCAACCCACCGTAGATGACACCATTTCTATTTTAAGGGGACTCAAAGAACGCTATGAAGTGCATCACGGGGTCAAAATAACCGACTCTGCTTTAGTGGCTGCAGCTAACTTATCCCATCGTTATATTACTGATAGATTCCTCCCTGATAAAGCCATTGATTTAGTAGACGAAGCTGCTGCAAAATTGAAGATGGAAATTACGTCTAAACCGGTAGAATTAGAAGACGTAGATCGCCGTTTGATGCAGCTACAAATGGAAAAACTATCTTTAGAAGGAGAAGAAAAAAGACAAGGTTTAATGATTGATCCCTCTTCTAAAGAACGGTTGAAAAAAATAGAAGAAGAAATTAAAGAATTAGAAGACATTCATGAAACATTAGGTCAACAATGGCAATCTGAAAAACAGATGCTAGAAGAAATTAATGCTTTAAAAGAAGAAGAAGAACAGTTAAGAGTACAAATTGAACAAGCAGAACGAGCTTATGATCTTAATAAAGCAGCTCAATTAAAGTATGGTAGATTAGAAGGATTACAACGGGATTTAGAAGCCAAAGAAACTAAATTAATTGAAATACAATCCCAAGGAGAAACCCTCTTAAGAGAACAAGTTACCGACTCCGATATCGCCGAAATTGTAGCAGGATGGTCGGGTATTCCTGTTAACC
>NZ_PRLH01000200.1 GCF_003013815.1 Cyanothece sp. BG0011
TTTGATGTTCAGCCCCATAAGTGGCTGTTCCGGTTACTTTAGCGGTTCCATCTTTGCGGTTCATAGTAGTTTTTATCAGTATTAATTTAAACGATTCCACCCCCTTGGGCAGACACTTTCAGAGCGCGGATAATCGCTCTTTTAGCCAGTTCCACTTTAAACTGGTTTTGGCTTAAGGGTTGTGCTTGTTGTAGGGCAATGTCGGCAGCTTCAGTTAAGCTATTTTCTTCAAAAGACTTACCGATTAAAAATTCCTCTGCTTCAGTGGCTCGCCAGGGTTTATGAGCCACACCCCCTAAAGCTACGCGCACCCCTTCTATCTTGTCTCCGTCTAAGTTAATGGAGGCTGCGACGGAAACTAAGGCAAAGGAATAGGAAGCGCGATCGCGTATTTTTAAATAAACCCCTGATGGATTTTTAGAACTATCAGGAAGGGTGACGGCCGTAATTAACTCTCCTGGCTCTAAATGAGTGTCTTTTTCCGGTCGATTCTTTGGTAAACGGTGAAAGTCTGAAAATGGAATTTGTCTCGTTCCTTGTGGGCTAATCACTTCTACCACTGCATCTAAAGCCGCTAAGGCCACACACATATCCGAAGGATGAACAGCCACACAATGCTCACTACTGCCAAGAATGGCATGATTGCGGTTCATTCCTTCGATGGCAGGACAACCGGTTTCTGGTTCCCGTTTATTGCAGGGAAAAGCCCTATCGTAATAGTAGGGGCAACGAGTCCGTTGTAGAAGATTTCCCCCCACAGTGGCCATGTTGCGGATTTGTTGAGAGGCACCGGAGAGAATAGCCCTGGCTAACATCGGGTAATGACGGCGAATGTCTTGATTTTCGGCCACTTTCGTATTGGTTACCAATGCCCCTAAACGAAGGCTCCCATCTGCTGTGGTTTCAATGGTTTGTAAGTTTAGTTGAGAAATATCAATTAATTGAGACGGTTTATCTAAAAACACTTTCAAGCGATCGACTAAGTTCGTTCCCCCGGCAATAAACTGGGCAGCGGGATCGCTCATTTTTTGGTTAGCTGCTTCTAGGGCAGACTTAGGAAGACAATAGGTAAAATTATTCATTGACTCTGACTTCAGCTAATGGAGACGGTGGGGTTTGTCCTAAAACCTGCTGCACGGCTGCTACAATGCCATTATAGGCACTACACCGACAGAGATTGCCACTCAATCGTTCTTTAATTTCTCCTTCACTGATATCAGTTATCGATACTTGAGACTCTAACTCTGGTGTCACTGCACTGGGGGTTCCTTGTTTGAGTTCCTCTAACAACGCGACGGTGGCACAAATTTGTCCAGGGGTACAATAACCACATTGAAAGCCATCATTTTCGATAAAGGCTTGTTGTACTGGATGAAGATTATCTTCTGTACCTAACCCTTCAATGGTGGTAATTTCTTTCCCTTGTTGCATCACCGCTAAGGCTAGACAAGAATAGACTCGTTGACCCTCTACTAACACGGTACAGGCTCCACATTGTCCATGATCACATCCTTTTTTTGTGCCAACTAATCCTAATGTTTCTCTGAGAGCATCGAGTAAGGTTACACGGGGTTCAATGTTAAAATCGTACTTTTTCTGATTGATACTCAGGGTTACATCCATGGCCACATACTATAAAAATTAATTGCTAACCTTTTAATTGATCGCAGACAAATTTTTTTGACTCTCTTATCCTATCATTCCTAGAAGACTCTCCTCGCCCCTAACCCTACTTAATCCGTTATATTAAGAAAGTATTAAAAACTATGATAAAGTTATTTTTGTTTCATTCTATTTATTATATTTAGGAATCTTTGAGAACTTTATTCATCTAATTTACGTCTAAATAACCCTAACCAGCCTGATCGGGCAATCGTATAATGACACAATTACACAACGCCTTTACCTTATTCCTCAGTTTGCTGGTGGAAGCCTTTCCCTTTCTGCTGTTGGGGGTATCCTTATCCAGTGCCTTACTCTTGTTTATCGACGAGGGAAAATTAATCGCCAGCCTTCCCAAAAACCCTTTATTAGGAGCGATCGCCGGCAGTTGTATCGGTTTTCTCTTTCCCGTGTGTGAGTGTGGAAATGTGCCGGTAGCACGACGGTTTCTGATGCAGGGACTACCCAATTCAGCGGCCATCGGCTTTTTATTAGCAGCCCCAACCATTAATCCCATTGTCATCTGGTCTACTTGGGTAGCGTTTCGCGGTCAACCGGAAATCGTCTTTTATCGAGTTCTTTTTTCCTTGATTATCGCCATTACCATTGGCTGTATTTTTAGTGTGCAAAAAGATCCGCGGCCTATGTTACACCCTTTGTTAGCCCAACGGATCACCCAGTTATCCCGTCAACCCAGGTTTGCCCGTTCAAGAAAACAAGAACCGAATTTAAAAGAGTCGATGTTATTACAGTCCGGGACTTTTTTACTGGGAACAGGGAACGGCCCCATACGACTCGATGAAACCGCAACGGCCACGTTAACTTTGAGTCGAGATCAATCATCGGTGATGGTAAAACGCTTAAAATTGTTCCTGGAAAACGTCACCCAAGAACTACGAGAATTAGGGGGGATGTTAATTTTAGGGAGTGCGATCGCCGCTTGTTTACAAGTGTTTGTTCCCCGTGAAATTGTCTTAAGTTTAGGACAGGGAACCATTAGTTCGATCTTGGCCATGATGTTATTAGCGGCCATTGTTTCTATCTGTTCAACCGTCGATGCTTTTTTTGCTTTATCTTTTGCCTCAACTTTCACCACCAGTTCTCTATTAGGGTTTCTGGTGTTTGGACCGATGATCGATATCAAGGCCATCGGTTTAATGCTTTCAATTTTTCAACCTAGAATGATAGTGTATTTATTTGCACTGGCCGCGCAGTTAACCTTTATCTTGGCCTTGTTTCATAGTTACTTTCTCTAAAATGGCTGTGATCGAAGAGGTCAAATAATGTTTATGAATGTACTATCCAAATTAAAACCTTCCCCTAAGCTAAAGCTACTCTTACCAGGATTAGATATCTTAGCCATTCTTGCTTGGGGTATTCTCCTCTGCAAATATTGGGTAACGGGTCAACTGAAATTATTGATTCATCCTAACTATAATTTGCTGGTTTTTGCTACTGGCATCCTCTTAATCATTTTAGGAGGGGTGAAAACCTGGTTATGGATTCAAACCCTGCGTCAAAAGGGCAATAATGGGGAAACAGTGCAACACATCAGTATTTTTCCCCCAGGATGGGGAAGTTGTTTGTTGATTGTTGCTGCGATCGCCGGTTTGACCATTCCCCCAATCATCTTTGATAGTCAAGTAGCCTTACAAAGAGGGGTGTCAGACTCTTTACCCATTACCCAACGGGAAACCCAAAGCTTTAATGTTAATGTTAAACCAGAAGAACGCTCGCTGATCGACTGGATCAGAACCTTGAATGCTTATCCTGAACCGGACGCTTATCAAGGCCAAAAAGCCGACGTAACCGGGTTTGTGGTGCATTCTCCCCTACTGCCAGAAGATTATATCTTATTAACCCGTTTTATTATTAGCTGTTGCGCTGTGGATGCTTATCCGGTGGGACTTCCCGTCAAATTAGAACGCGATCGCAGCAATTATCCTCCCGATACTTGGTTACGAATTGAAGGGGAAATGATGACTGAAACCCTTGCCATTGATACTCAAACCATGCAAGAAACCCCCACTCAAAAACGTCAGTTAGTCCTATCGGCTAATACCATTACAACCATTCCTACCCCTGATGATCCCTACGGCTATTCTAATTAATGAATCATTAATATGATGAATAAACTTACGTTACAAGAACCCATTGATAAACTCTCTGTGTTGTTAATTGGAGGCTTTAGTGTCCTGATTGCTGGTTTAATAATGGGAGATAAACTTTGTGGTAATAATTGTGGCTTCAGAAAAGGTCCAGAAGTCGAGGATTTTAGCTGGAAAAATGAAATCGTTGATAGTAAAGATCGGGCGTTTATTTTAACCTTTGATCGCCCGATGGATAAAGCGACAGTAGAGAAAAATTTAGTGATTGATCCCCCTCTTCCTGGTAAAGTCAGTTGGGCAGGCCGTCGCTTAGCTTACACCATCAACACCCCTGTCCCCTATGGTCAAACCTATCAAGTTCAGTTAAGGGATGCCACCGAAAGATTTAGGGAAAATAGTCAACAAGGCCAAGTCATGGAACCTTTTGTCGGCACTTTTCAAAGTCGCGATCGCGCTTTGGCCTATATTGGAACCCAAGGGGAAGAACAAGGAAGACTTGTTTTTTATAACATTACCCAACAACATAAAAAGATGTTAACACCACCAGATTTAGTGGTGATGAATTTTGAATTTTATCCCCAAGGCGATCGTATTTTATTTTCCGCTTATGAGAAAGGGTTAGGAATTGATGGACTGCGACAATTAAAACTTTATACGGTTACCACTGGGGTTAATAATGGAGTAGAAGATAGTAAGAATAATTCTGCTGGCAAAATGGAAGACATTTTAGACAATGAAACCTATCAAAATAATCAATTTGATTTGTCGGCGGATGGAGAAACCATTGTTATCCAAAGAGTCAACCGTGAAAATCCAGCAGACTTTGATCTCTGGATTGTTAAAAAAGGAGAAAAACCAGAAAGATTGAAGATAACCGGAGGAGATTTTCAAATAACACCTGATAACCAAGCCTTAGCTGTTGCGAGAGGGGAAGGAATCGGAATTCTCCCCTTAGAACCGGAAGCTGATCCCTTAAACTTTTTACCGAAATTCGGTCAATTATTAGATTTTTCGCCTACTGGTAATTCAGCAGCGATGGTTGATTTTAATACGGATAATGCTAATTTACGCTATACACGGTCATTATTTTATGTCAATAATCAAGGGATTCAAAAAGAACTTTTAAATACACAAGGGTCAATTATTGATTGTCAATTTACTCCTACAGGAAATCAATTATATTGTTTACTAACGGAACTATTAGAAGGAGACGAATATCGAGAACAACCCTACTTTGCTAAGTTTGATATTAAAACAGGAGAAGTTACCCCTCTCGCTAAATTATCTGATTATCAAGACATCAAAATTAGTTTAGCTCCTGATGGGTTAGCTTTATTATTTGACCAAGTTTTAACCAGTGATGATCCTAGTTTAGAGGATAATTTAACCAATAATTCGGGTCAAGCGATTGTTGGGGGGAAATTATGGTTATTAATTCCTCCTATTAACAATAATCCTAACAGTAAAGCTGATTTAAAAGAGTTGCCTTTAGTAGGTTTTCGTCCTCAATGGTTGCCTTAAAGAATTTAGAATTTAGAATGGAGAATTTAGAATTACCAGTGAACAAACATAACTGATCACTGGTAACTATTCACTGTTTAACCTAGTTCCCGTACATCAGAAACTTTCCCATTAACCGCAGCGGCCACAACCATGGCCGGACTCATTAATAAAGTTCTTCCGGTCGATGATCCTTGACGGCCTTTAAAGTTACGATTAGAAGAAGAGGCACTAATTTGATCCCCTTGTAACTTATCCGGGTTCATAGCCAAACACATCGAACATCCGGCCTCACGCCACTCAAAGCCGGCTTCTAAAAAGATTTTGTCTAACCCTTCTTTTTCGGCTTCCACTTTAACCCTTTCCGAACCTGGAACGACAAAGGCTTTCACCCCATTGGCCACATGGTGGCCTTTAGCAAACTTGGCCGCTTCTCTTAAGTCACTAATACGGCCATTGGTACAACTACCGATGAAACAGACATCAACTTTGGTTCCTTTTATGGGGGTTCCAGGGGATAACTGCATATAACTGTAAGCTTCTTGGGCGATGGCGCGATCGCTTTCGGGTAAACTCTCAGGAGTGGGAACCGGTTCACTGATACCGATTCCTTGACCGGGAGTAATACCCCAAGTTACGGTAGGTTCTATTTCTGAAGCGTCGAAGGTAACAACGTCATCGTACTCTGCATCGGCATCAGAAGCCATGCTACGCCACCAACTGACCGCTTTATCCCAGTTTTCTCCTGTAGGGGCAAAGTCTCGTCCTTTTAGGTAGTCAAAGGTAACATCATCGGGGTTAATATAGCCACATCTGGCCCCCCCTTCAATGGACATATTACAAACGGTCATCCGTTCTTCCATGGACATATTAGCAAAGGTGGTTCCTGCGTATTCGTAGGCGTAGCCGACACCCCCTTTAACCCCCAGTTTACGGATGATATGAAGAATCACATCTTTAGCATAGACCCCAGGGGGTAACGTGCCATTTACTTCGATTTTACGCACTTTTAGCTTAGAGAGGGCAAGGGTTTGGGAAGCTAAGACATCCCTAACTTGTGACGTTCCGATGCCAAATGCGATCGCCCCAAAGGCCCCGTGGGTGGAGGTATGGGAGTCACCGCAAGCAATGGTCATTCCGGGTTGGGTAAGTCCTTGTTCCGGGGCGATAACATGGACAATGCCTTGATTTCCTGAACCGATATTATAGAAGCGAATACCGTTATCTTTAGCACTGTTTTCAAGGGCCTGCATCATCTCTTCTGCTAGGGTATCAACAAAAGGACGGGCCTGGTTTTCCGTGGGGACGATATGATCGACAGTGGCAACGGTGCGATCGGGATACATGACTTTTAGTCCTCTTTCGCGCAACATAGCAAACGCTTGGGGACTGGTAACTTCGTGGATCAAATGCAGTCCGATGAAGAGTTGAGTTTGTCCTGAAGGTAATATTTGAACGGTATGGGTATCCCAAACTTTATCGAAGAGGGTTCCTTTACTCATGGATGTTTCTGGCTTTTCTTTATCACGCTATCTTTTATTATGAATTGTTTTAGGTGTTTGTTGGGAACTTTTTCGGTTTAATCTTAATATTAGTTTCAAAAATAAGGATAAACTATTCATAATGAGACCAAACAGAAACAACTTTAATTACCTTAGTTTCATCATTAATAGAATAAACAAGACGATGTTTGATATTAATACGTCGAGAATAATAACCTTTTAAGTTTCCCGATAGCTTTTCATAAGGAGGGGTATAGGGATTATCTTTAAGAATTTTAATTAATTCTTTAACATTATTCTGTAGATTCGCTGATTGCAGCTTTTTTACACTTTTAAGGGCTTTTCGACTAAACTCAATCTTCCACGTCATCTAATGCCCTCAAAAATTCCTCTTCAGATACCCAGTCATCAGATTCTTCTGCTTCTTTAATTGATTGTACAAAACCAGGAATGGATTGTAAATAAAGGGTTTCTTGTAAACTTTCCCAGTCTTTTTTAGACAGTAGAATAGCATCACCATTTTCACTGGTAATAACTCGTGGTAAATGATCAGTATTTACCTGTTCGACTAACTTAAATAAATTCTCTTTTGCTTCATTAGCACTAAAAGTATCCATACAATTTCTATTTTATCTTTACACATTATGCTAACAGTATAAAAATGAGACTGTCAAGAGTTTTGTTTAACTTTCTTGATTTATATGACTAATTAATTTTTCTAAAAATAAGGTAGCCTGTTTTAATAAGTCACCTCTAATAGAAGAGTCAGTTTTATATTTAGAACTGTCAGAATGTGAATGAACGATAATTGAATAGGCTGTATGTTCATCACGATATTGATACTCTTTTTCAATACCTGCCAGATCAGATATATCGATTTTAGATGATCTAAAATACTCAAAAAATAAAAGAAGATGAGCTTCCTTTATAGCAAGAAATTGTCTGATTTCCTTGAGACGAATAAAAACAGAATTCTTCTCAAATCTAATAACAGAAGTGGCATCTCCTGATTCATCAAATTTGATCAATTCATTTTTTTCTAAATCATCATAAAGATTATGAAATAAACGAAATTCTTCTGAAATTTCTAGATGAGGATCTCTAAACCCTTTATAATATCGTATGAAAACTAATGGTTCTGCTTCAGTACCACCAAATCTATCATAAACAACTTCACTCTCCTCACTTAAACCATATCTTGTACAACCAGGAAATCCTTGATCTTGATAAATTTCCCAGTCTCTTATGTTATCTAAAGCTTGTTGAACACAATCATTATTAATAATTCCACAGTGAAAGTATATGTTATCTTCTCTGTCTTCATTCTCATCATAAAAATAACCATGAACCTTAATCCAAGGTTCGTTACCCAGTTTATTTTGAATATACTGTTGTTCAGATTGAAACAAAATATAATCTAAATCCCTGTTCATAAACTTCAGAAATAAAATGATACGGATGAGCTTCCTTCTCTACTATTTTAGCCAAGTAGAATTGAATATTGACTATTCTTAGGTTCTAACAGATTTTATTAAAATTCTTAACAAAGTTAATTTTACTGAGAGAATAGGGAACAATGAAAGTAGAGCATTTTTAAATAGATCACCATACACCCTTAAAAGCAATGAATTCCGTTACCGAAGTCAAACCACAAGAACAACAAAACGAATTAATGCCAGTGGTACAAACATGGAATTTAAGTAAAGTGTATCGCACTGGCTTTTGGATGAATCAAAAATTGCGATCGCTTAATGATTGCTCATTCTCCGTCTATCAAGGAGAAACCTTCGGGTTACTCGGTCCCAATGGTGCAGGGAAAACCACCTTATTAAAAATGTTATTAGGTATTGTCCGCCCAACAACAGGCCGCGCTGTATTATTAGGGTATCCCGTGGGTAATCTCTCCGTAAAACAAAAAATCGGCTATTTACCCGAAAACGCTTATTATTACGATTATTTAACCGCTTGGGAATTTCTGGAATTCGTCGCAGGTTTATTTCAAATTCCCAAATCAATCCAAAAAAGACGCATCCCGGAATTAGTTGATTTAGTCGGATTAGCGCAAAAAACCGCCAAAAAGAAACAATTACGACAATATTCTAAAGGAATGTTGCAACGGGTTGGAATGGCCCAAGCATTAATTAATGACCCCGAAGTCGTTTTTTTTGATGAACCCATGTCCGGACTTGACCCCTTGGGACGTTATCAAGTTAGAGAAATCGTTTTATCCCTCAAAGAACAGGGAAAAACCATCTTTTTTAACTCTCATGTGTTAACCGATATTGAAAAAATCTGCGATCGCATTGCCTTGTTAGCCAGAGGGGACTTATTATGTGTAGGTTCCTTAGAAGAAATTTTAGGTCGTTCCGATGTTTATCAAGTGATCGTTCAAGGTGGCAAAAAAGAAGCCCTAAACTCCTGGATTTCAGGCATTAAAGAGATTGATCACACCTGGCACGGACAATTAACGGGAAATCCTCACGAATTTATCCAATTTCTCTCAACCATAGACGCTCAACTCCTCAGTTTAAATCGGGCCAGGGCTTCTTTAGAAGACTATTTTGTACAACAACTTAGAGAAAGAGGGATTACCTCAAGTCAGTAGCGTTTTATATTGAAAATTGTAGGGTGGGTTAGGCACAGTTTTGCTCTGTGTCGTAACCCACCATTTTAAATGTGTAGTAGATTATGACTAAGACTGACATCTTGCACCAGTACATAAAAACTAAATAATAGACTAGAGAGAATCAACTCTCAATGAGTTACAGGCAAAAATAAATACCATTGCCTATTCCCTATTCCCCATTCCCTACCCCCCCTGCCCCCCTTTCAAAGGGGGGTGTGGGGGGTTTAATCGAAGGTGCAAGATATGAGTAAGATGGATGGATAATGATTCATTCTACTCAACCATCATGACTCCAGTAACCACCGTTAAATCTTTACCAGCCATTGATATTACCACAGAGAACTTTAAACCTTACGGACAATTAATTACTCCTTCTGAAGATGGCAAGGCTTATGACGAAACTGATGCTCAATTACATTTAGAGAATGGGACACCCAGATTCTATATTATGCGGTTAAAAGAACGGGGTCGTCAGTTTGATCGTATTACTCGTCATCAACAATGTACTCAATGTCTAGGTTCATTAGAGGGGAAAGAATGGTTTATAGCCGTTTCCCCCCCTAGTGACGAGAATTATCCCAGTATTGAGCAATTACAAGCCTTTAAGATTCCTGGTAACTGTTTTATTAAGCTAGAAGTCGGTACATGGCACGCTGGTCCTTATTTTGATCATGAATATGTAGACTTCTATAACTTAGAGTTGAGTGACACCAATGTAGTTGACCACTTTACCTACAACTTCAAAGAGCAAGATAACTTAACCTTTGAAATTCATTGAATCATACCATCTTTGACTCTGATGACCCGTTGGGTTTGTGAAGCAATATCTGACTCGTGAGTAACAATGACAATTGTCATACCTTGTTGATTTAACTCCGTCAGTAAATTCATTAAATCTTGAGACGTTTCTGTATCTAAGGCCCCGGTAGGTTCATCAGCGAGAACGATACTAGGTCGATTGACCAAAGCACGAGCGATCGCAACTCTTTGCTGTTGTCCACCAGACAGTTGACTAGGACGGTTAAATAAATAATCCCCTAAACCAACCCGTACAAGAACCTCCGTTGCCCTTCGACGGCGTTTTGATTTAGGCACGTTAGCGTAAATCATGGGAAGCATTACGTTTTCTAGGGCAGTCGAACGGGGAAGCAGGTTGAACTGTTGAAAGACAAAACCAATACGCTGGTTACGAATATAGGCCAAAGCATCATTACCTAAACTGGTTAAGTTGGTTCGATCAAAATAATATTGTCCGCTAGTGGCACGATCAAGACAACCCATTATATTCATGAGGGTCGATTTTCCTGAACCTGATGCTCCCATGATGGCAATATATTCCCCTTGTTCAATTTGTAAGTCGATTCCCTTGAGTACCGGTACGCTAACTTGACCTAAACGATAAATTTTAGTAATGCCCTGTAAAAAAATCATCGATTATTCACGTCTTAAAGCATTGATTGGCTCTAATTTAGCAGCATTGCGAGCGGGAATCACACCTGCCAATAAACCCACAATTAACGATAGTCCAAAACTACCAATGACAGAAACAAACGAAACAATAAAAGGAAACTTAAAGGTGTTAGCTGCAGCTAAAGCAATGACAATTCCCGTAACCATACCAATCACTCCCCCTGTTTGAGAAATCAAGACTGATTCGGCTAAAAAACTGCTTTAATATAGCTGAGTCAGTGGCTCCAACTGCTTTCCTGATCCCAATTTCTCTCGTTCTTTCTACAACTGAAACTAACATAATGTTCGCAATACCAATTCCTCCAACCACCAAAGAAATTCCCGCGATCGCAGCGACCATAACAGTCAATAGCCCTACGATATTGGTAAACGTATTCACAACATCGGTTTGATTGCGAATGCTAAAATCATCATCTTGAGAAGGGGAAAGGTTATGTCGTAATCGTAAGAGATTAGTTATCTGAAATTCTGCTTCTTCCATACGCTCTTCATCAATCACTTTGACATAAATCCCATTCACAGCAGTGCCACTCAGAGAGTTATTGCCAAAGATGCGAGAGGACATATTACTCAAAGGAATAAAAACCTGGTCGTCGCGGTCAATGGAGCCTTCTGAGCCTTTTTTCTCAAAGACACCAATAATTTCGTAAATATTTCCTTCAATGCGAATTTTTTCCCCTAAAGGTTGAACCTCTTCCCCAAATAGTTCATTTAAAACCGTATTCCCTAGAATAGTTACAGGGGTTGCATTGTCCATTTCTTCCTGGGTAAAAAAACGTCCCTGAATAAGTTGGGTGTTCCTAGCTTCTGGATAGTTAACATCGATCCCCACAATATTAGTCCCATGATTATCTTGTTGATAAACAATTTGTCCTGGACGTTGCAAATAGGCCGAAACCACTTGAGCCGAGGGAACTTGTTTTTGGATGACTTGAGCATCTTCTTTGATGAGGGTACTGGTGGAACCTAATCCTTGGCTAATACCTCCTGTACGAGCTTGTCCTGGAAAGATTTGTAAAACATTAGTCCCTAAAGACTGGATTTCTTGTTCTGTGGCTTTTTGAACCCCTTGTCCTACGGAGGTAATGGCAATGACAGAGGCGATGCCTATAATGACCCCTAACATGGTTAACAGGGTCCGTAATTTATTGCTCCATAAAGCGGCGATCGCTATTGACAGAATTTCAGTCGTAGGAACTGAATGGGGATGATAATTATTCATAGTTTGTTTTTGTAGCCCAATGTTTCTGTTTTATGGAGGAGGGCCACCACCTGGAGGGCCACCACCTGGAGGACCACCACCTGGAGGACCACCACCTGGGGGTTCATTGTTAGAACCACCTGTAAATAAATCACTCAGAGAAAAACCTGGTTTTGGGGGAGCATCAGAAGGAGGTGGTTCGGTTAATATGTGCTCGCTACCATCGAGTCCACTTTTCACTTCTGTGAGACTATCGGAACTAGCTCCAGTGACGATGGAGACAAATTCAGGGGCGAGATCCGAACCGACAATATACACCCCTGTGGTGTTGTCTTTACGGGTGACTGCAATGGTGGGAACGGTTAAAACGTTGGTGAGTTCGTCTATGTAAAATTCGACGGAGACGTTCATTCCTGAGCGTAACTGTTGCTGAGCTTCTTGACTGAGTTCAACTTTTACCTCAAAACTGGTCACATTTTGTTCAACTGTTGCTTGGGGAGCAATTTGTGAGACTTTTCCCTCAAAAATAATCCCAGCAAAGGCATCGGCTTCAATCCCCACTGTTTGCCCTACCTTAATTTTGGCAATATTATTTTCTGATACGTTGCTCAAAATTTCATTTTCAGATGCTAGAGATAAAATTGAGGTTGAGGTAGCTGAAGAAACGGCACTTCCTGAGGTCATGGGTGTTACAAATGCCCCAGGATCAGCATATTTACTCGAGACAATGCCATTAAAAGGAGCCCGAATCATCGTATCTTCAATCTCAGTCTTAATGGTTTGTAGTGATCCTTTGGTTGATTGAACCTCTGCACGGGCTTGAGCAATTTCTTCTTCTCTGGTACCTTCTCGTAATAAGGATAATGCTTCTCGTTGTGCTTTAACCTCGGCACGAGCTTCCTCGATTTCTTCTTGTCTGGTGCCTTCGTTCATTAAGGATAACTCTTCTTCGGCCTCAGTTACTTCTGCTTTAGCACTATCACGAATGGCACGTTGTTCATTTAAGGTTAGTTGAGAAATTGCCCCTTCCTTAAAAAGAATTTCATCACGTTTAAATTCATCTTCTGCTTGTTCAAAGGTTGCTTTCGCATTGGCTAATCTAGCTTTGGCTTGAGCAATTTCCTGAGAACGATAACCGGTGATTAGCTTGTTGAGATTGGCTTCTAGCTGTTCTAATTTTGCTTCTGCTTGGGCAATTTCTTGAGAACGATTACCGTTAATTAACTTTCTCAAATTGGCTTGGGCTTCTGCTAGTTTTCCTTCTGATTCAAGCAATTGTCCCAATAAATTAGAATCATCCATCTTGGCAATTAGTTGTCCTTGTTGGACATAGTCACCCTCTTCAACCCATAATTCTTTGAGAATCCCTGCATTTTTAGGACTAACATTGACTAACTTTTTCGGCTCTACTGTACCATTGGCAGAAACACTGACTTTCAAATTAGCTCGTTCTGCCCGCACTGGTAGGGGTCTTTGATTTGGGCTAACCCGTAAGGTGAAAATCTGACGATAAACAAAATAAAGACCACCTGCTATCAGGAATAAGATAATCAGCTTTGTTATCCATGATCTAATGCCCTTTTTTTGGCCTTTGTTAGAGCTATATTCCGAACCTTCTGAGTCTGGGAGACTCTTATATTGCATTGAATTAGGAGAATGAGAACTCATCGGAAATTATGGATTAAAACACTATCGCTAATTAATAAATAAGGGGTCAGAGAACAACAAGTCGTTAATAAAACTGAAGATGATTTTTCAGAACTCATGATCATGATCGGGTTAGGGAATCAACAGCTTTTGATGACTAGGGTTGACAGTTGTTGTATGGATACAATGGCCCTTGTTCATAGGCATCGCGAGGATAAGGAATGCAATCGGGATTATGGAACTGCTGAGCTACTTCATCTGCAAAGAAAGCACCGAGTTTAGTCAGTTCAATTTTTTCATCGTCTTCAACTAATAAGCCGAAAGATTTGAGGGCTTCAATTTTGGGACGGAACACTTCATCAAGGGAAACGCCTCCTGTCACTTCGCTGTAGTATTTTTTCCAAACACAGCGATTTTTCAGGGGCAAAATAATTCCCCAACGCATCTGTTCTTCTTGACTGCGGACTAAACCACGATTTAAGGGAAGTTTTCCTTCACTAATTGTCTGATAATAGTCTTCAAAGGATTGAGTATTCAAGCCAAATCTATCTCGAAGGCTACTAAATGCGGTTAGACCGAAGCCCACCTGATCTAATAAGCCGCAACACTGGTTATCTGCATAGTGGGAATAATATTTCCGTTCTTTGGTGTAGACCCGTCTGAGGTTTTCATGATAACCATTAGCGTTGAGGATATCGATGGCGATTTGTTTCATCATGATGCTTTCTTCAACGCTGGGAAAAGCTTGTAATCCTCTTTCTCGGACAGCTTTGATTTTGGCTTGATAGTCTCCATAGGCTTCAACTTTGAGGCGATAAAGTTGGATTTCTTCAACCCCCAAAGAAACCGCTTTCTCGACAACATCAATCCAGTTATCGAAGGTTTCTCCTGGATAGCCAAAGATGAATTCTATATCCACTTGATAGCCAAATTTTTGGGCATTTTCGATGGAAAGAAGAGCTTCTGCTACGTCGTGATGACGGTTCATCATCTTGAGAATATCATCGTTCAAGGATTGAATACCGATTGTTAAACGATCAACACCGTAATCACGCATCATGCGTAACCGTTCTTCCCCTTCTGGTCTAATTAAAGTAACCGGATCAACATCATAATTAAACTGAGTACAAGTGGATACATCAACCCTGGCCACAAAAGAGTCTAAAAACCGACGTAATTGCTTTAAACTCAAAAAAGTAGGCGTTCCTCCCCCCACAAGAATCGAGCGGGCTTTAATACGATCTAATCCCAGTCGTCTGAGATAGAGATCCATTTCTTTTTCCAAAGCATCCAGATAACGGTCTTTTTCTGCGGATTGTTGCCCCAATTTTACGGGATAGTGACAGAAGACACACTTTTTCTCACAAAAAGGAATATGGGCATAGACATCTAACAACCCATCCGCTGGAGTGGTATAACCTGCAAAAAGTTCTTCTTCAGTGATGGGAGGATACATCGTAATTGGGGGATAGTGGACGGAGGGAAAGAAGTCCCCACTCTTACAAATCAGCCCTGCTTTTTGAAGACGGTGCAAGTCTTGAACTCTTTGACGGGATTTTTCAATTAAGGCTTGTCTATCTAGAAAAGATTGCCTGTCTGTTAAATCAGGTATGAGAGTTTGCATATCATATTGACTCCCTACTAAATCTAATCAACTATATTGTATGGCCACATTTTATGGGAGGATCTATGTCGTTTTTTAAAATTTACACAACTATACAAAATTCTATATTCTTTAGATACTTTTTAGAAAAATTTTATTATTCCCAGTTTATGCCAATGAAGAATTGCTAGAGATAACCATATCATATGACCCTATGATTTATAGTATATTAGAAGTAAGTTAAAACTTCCCAATCTATTTTAAATTTAACGATGAGGAAAACTAGCTATGAGTTACCTCAGTAATTCAATTAACATTCTTAAACTTACTTTAGCGTCTGTACTAATTAGTTTGTGGGGGTTACCCAGTTTGTCCCAGAATGCTCAACAGCCCAACTTTCCTGGTCCTCAGATCATGAGAGATCTCCCTGGTGCTATGCGTCCTGCTTCTGATCCTCTTCAATTATTACAAAGTGAAAAAGTTCAAAAAGAGTTAAACTTGACTAACGCACAAATCCAAAAGATCGACAGAGTCAGGACTCAAGCTCAACAACAGCTATCTGAGTTTCGTGGAAGATCTAATTCACCCGAAGACATCAAAAGACAAATAGAGCAAACCAAACAACAAATAGCTAATATCTTACAACCTCAACAATTGCAGCGTTTCCGAGAAATTCTCTTACAAGTCAATGGTTGGAATCCCGAATCTCCCTCAGAAAATCGGGTTTCGAGTAAGCAGGATTCAACAACTCTAACCTTGTCGAGTCCCATTGAGTTGACTCCTGAACAACAAAAAGAACTACAAGATTTGCAAAAAGAAACTCAAGAGAACATTGGCCGTCATTTTTCTCCCCCTGAGAGGAATATTCCAGTGTCACAAAATCCCTCTCAGAAAATTTGCAACCCTGTCAACACAAATCGTAATTCTATTGAGCCTTTAGTAGAAGCTTATCAGGAAAAAACTCTAGAGATTCTAAGCAATGAACAGCAAACAACTTTAGAAGGACTCAAGGGACAACCCTTTGAAATTGCTGATGCTCAGTGTAATTTCTAACTTAAATTGATTGTAAAAAAATCTTAATTAACTGTTGAGAAAACAGTCAAGGGGGGAATTTTTTTACCCCTATTTTTTTGTATTTTAGAGAATATTTTAAGAACTATAAACATAATATTAAAAAATAATTATTGAAAATGATTATTTAAGTAAAGCGAGAAGATAATAGAGTTAAAGCGATAAAAAAAAAATTATGATGATGCAACTACCAACTCAAATCCCCCTAAACATTTCCAACCTTAGCAAATCTGAATTAAAAGAATTAATTCAAGCGCAAGGAGAATTACAGCAAGACTTATTCCGTCAAGCAAGGGAAGTCCGTCAGCAAGCAGGTGTTGATGAAGTCCTACTGCGAGGAGTCATCGAAATTTCCAATTACTGTCAGAAAAACTGTGATTACTGTGCGATGCGTGCAGCCAATCCGAAACTCAATCGGTATAGAATGTCTGCAGAAGAAATTCTCGAGATTGCAGATCAAATTGCCCAAACCGATATATCAATTCTTTTCTTACAATCAGGCCAAGATCCTCAAAGCGATTCTATTGTCGAAGAGGTGATCCCTGAAATTAAGCGTCGCTATAATTTTCCAGTTCTTTTATGCATGGGAGAAAGACCCCATAAAGTCTACCAAAAATTTGCTCAATTGGGGGCTGATTCTTATATTCTTAAGTTTGAAATATCTGATCCCCAACTGCACCGAGAAATAATTCATGGGACTCTAAAAAAGAGGTTACAGTGTCTGCGCTGGTTGCAAGAAGCCGGATTTAAAGTGGGTACGGGTAATATTGTTGGTTTACGGGGACAAACTTTAGACCACTTAGTCGAAGATATCCTTCTTGCCTTAGAAATTCAGCCCAACTTTGTCAGTAGTTCCCCTTTTATTCCTAACCAAGATACACCGTTAGAAGATGTGGGCTACGGAAATTTAGACTACACTCTTAACACCATGGCAATTTATCGCATTGCTTTAAAAACCCCCCTCATTCCTACAGTCAGTGCCCTAGAAAAAATTCAGCCAGACGGTCAACTGATGGGTTTAAATGCTGGTGCCAATGTGATGACTATCAACTTTACACCTCCAGAATATCGTGAAAAGTATGCTATCTATTCCAAAAAACGTTTTATTGTCAGTTTAGACCACGCCCTAAATACCATCCAACGTGCAGGATTACGGCTCAAAGTTTTATCCTAAACCCCTGATGCTTATCTCAGAAAATAAGTTGTTCTGCAATATAGATACAATGTCTTGAAAAGCACGGAGTAAGTATCGATGGTCTTTAACATTTTCAGATTGTTCCTCTAACCAATTTTCGTCAAAAAGCAATAATTTTGAGTCTCTACATTTGCATCTGTTGTCCCTAGAAAGAAACTAAAAGGATTACTTAGCAATAATGAATAGGATTCCAACAAAAACGACATTTCGATTGAGTCGAAGAGTGGCCTTATTTCTATTAACTCCTTTACTATTGGTATTAACTAGGAAAGCCCGTGGACGTGAAGCACCAGAAGGGTTAGAAGAAGATTGGATTAAAGTAGACTCTAGGGTTTCCTTGGTTCATTTAGGTAGCATCGATTCTTTTGATAAAACAGCAGCAGGAATCGCCGCAGCTAAATTGATGCTTGACGCTCTCGAAAACAACAATTTAGAATCAGCTAAAGAAGCTGTTTTAACCTATGAGAAAATTATTCCCAAAGAGAATTTTGGGGGAGAATATACCGCAATACAGTGGTTTGGCGAGTATCTTTTGGCATCCCCTCAACAGCAGAAAGCTTTGTTAAAAGAGCCGTTAGATGTAGAATTCTATAATTTTTTTGCTAAGGATAATTTTGCCAGTCTCAAAGAATATCTCAAACGTAAATATGACATCGGCGAGTTAGAAGATAGAGGCTCAAAAGCAGCCATTGAGAGGGAGAGATTCTTAGAAGATTTCATCCTTTTCAACAACCCTAGAAGAGAAGAATGGGAAAAAACGAGCAAGATGTTAGACTCTCTAAACATCCAACCAGGTTACACAATTGCCGACATTGGTAGTGGTCCGGGATACTATACTTTTAGATTCTCTAAACTGGTCGGCCCTCAAGGAAAAGTTTTGGCCGTAGATACAGTAGAAAATCATCTCAATTATATCAAGGGGGTTAGCGAAAAATATGGGGTCAATAATATTGAGTTGATCAACAATACCACGGATAATGCCAAGCTTCCACCTGAGCAAATGGATTTGATTTATATGTGTTCGTTGTACCATATCATTTACTCAACTTCTCTTGAACCCGTAAAAGATCGCTTTGTTGAAAGTATGAAACAGGCCCTCAAAAAAGAGGGTAGGTTAGTTATTGTTGATAATGGTATCGTCGAAGATCAAACTCTCCCGTATCACGGCCCTTACATTGCCAAAGAGTTGATTATTAGTCAACTTAAATATTATGGGTTTCGTTTAATCGATCAATATGCTTTCATTCCCCAACGATATGTTTTAGTTTTTGAACACTCCGCCAACTAAATCTAAGATTATAGTTAGGGATTCTTTTTGCACCGGATAAAGGCGTTACCGAGAAAGGTGGTGTCCGCACCGAACCGTAAGACTTTTGCTTGCTAATCCCTCAGTAAAAGCAATAAATCGATATAGATAATTGCTTATAGACAAAAGGTCGTGTCTCCGAAAAATTCTTTACCGTACCTTATAAATATGTCTGTTATCTCTATGATAACAAAGTTCTGCTTTTTGCCAGGCCCCGTCTAAATCAAAGATTTTAGATGAGGACTGCACAAAAAATTTTGTTCAATTAGGGTAAATCTTAGGGAAAAAAAGCATGGATTTTAGGGTAATTGGGATTGTTGCTGCTCTTGGTTCAGCATTTTCTTGGGCAGTGGGTGCCATCTTATTTAAGCGTTTAGGGGAACAAATTTCTCCTCTAGGATTAACTTTAGCCAAAGGAAGCATCAGTGCAATTTTTCTGGCAGTCATCCTTGTGTTGACTCAATATGAGGGGGTTGAACGAAAATCATTACTTTTGCTGATTTTAAGCGGTTTATTAGGAATTTCTGTGGGGGATACCCTTTTCTTTGCTGCTTTGCAAGATTTGGGTGCCCACGCTTTGGTGGTATTGTCAACTCTCGGAGAAGTTCTGACTATCCTTTTGGCGGTATTTTTTTTAGGAGAAAGGCACAATTTCACGACTTGGATAGGCATTATTTTTGTCATTTCTGGTATTGCAGTTGTTCTGCAAGCTAAATTGACTGAAGAACAACAAAGATCAAGTTTCAGGGGAATCATCTTGGGGTTACTATCTGTTGTGTGTATGTCAGTGTCAATTATTATTGCCAAAGAAGCATTAGCCTCAATTTCTGCTATTCAAGCTACTTTTGTTCGTATGGTATCTGGTACTCTTGGGATCTTCTGTTTAGGGATAACAACCCAGCAGTTAGGGGGTTGGATAGTTCCATTGCGTGATGTGAAGTTAGTAACTCATTTATTGTTGTCTGTTTGTTTCATAACCTTTGGAGGATTTTGGTTATCTTTGGTATCGCTCAAATACGTGGATGTTTCTATTGCCAATACTTTAAATACCACTGATCCCATTTTTGTCTTGCTTCTAGCTGCTATTTTTCTTCACGAAAAGATTACCTTAAAAGCAGTGATAGGTACAATTTTAACTATGGGAGGAATTATTCTTTTGATTAAAATGAACATAATGGTTTGAGAGAGTTCCGAATTCTGAACCCATAACTCCGAACCCCTAACTCAAGTTTAGTGTAGATAAGCTTTACTTATTGTTCATATAAGAAAACATTTGCTTAATCTTCTTTACAAAACTTGACGATTTAGTTAATATAAAAATGTCAATACAAAACGTACCTTGACAAATAAATAAAGGAATCATAACCATGACTACTACCTTACAACAACGCGAGAGCGTTTCCTTGTGGGAACAGTTTTGTCAGTGGGTGACCAGCACCAACAACCGCATTTATGTCGGTTGGTTCGGTACCTTAATGATCCCCACCCTCTTAACTGCTACCACCTGCTTCATTATCGCTTTCATCGCTGCTCCTCCCGTGGACATCGATGGTATCCGCGAGCCTGTAGCTGGTTCTTTACTCTACGGAAACAACATCGTTTCCGGCGCAGTAGTACCTTCTTCTAACGCTATCGGTTTACACTTCTATCCCATCTGGGAAGCTGCTTCACTTGATGAGTGGCTTTACAATGGCGGTCCTTACCAGTTAGTAATCTTCCACTTCTTAATCGGAATCTTTTGCTACATGGGTCGTCAGTGGGAACTTTCCTACCGTTTAGGAATGCGTCCTTGGATCTGTGTTGCATACTCTGCACCTGTATCCGCAGCGACCGCAGTATTCTTAATCTACCCCATCGGACAAGGTTCTTTCTCTGATGGAATGCCTTTAGGAATCTCCGGAACCTTTAACTTCATGTTCGTGTTCCAAGCTGAGCACAACATCTTAATGCACCCCTTCCATATGTTGGGTGTGGCTGGTGTATTCGGTGGATCTTTATTCTCCGCGATGCACGGTTCTTTAGTAACCTCTTCTTTAGTTCGTGAAACCACTGAAATCGAGTCTCAAAACTACGGTTACAAGTTCGGACAAGAAGAAGAAACCTACAACATTGTAGCTGCTCACGGTTACTTTGGTCGTTTAATCTTCCAATATGCTTCTTTCAACAACAGTCGTGCGTTGCACTTCTTCTTAGGAGCATGGCCTGTAATTGGTATCTGGTTCACCGCAATGGGTGTATCTACCATGGCCTTCAACTTAAACGGATTTAACTTCAACCAGTCTATCCTTGATTCTCAAGGCCGTGTAATCGGAACCTGGGCTGATGTATTAAACCGTGCAGGAATCGGAATGGAAGTAATGCACGAGCGCAACGCTCACAACTTCCCCCTAGACTTAGCATCTGCTGAGCCTGTATCTGCTCCTGTAATCAATGGTTAATTCCTTTGAGAATAACTAAATAATACGAAAAGCACTCCCAATTTTGGGGGTGCTTTTTTGTTGTGTTGGTTAAGCTATAGCAGTACGCATTATGGTTAGGACATTGATAGAATGACGAAACCTTGTAGGGTGGGCATTGCCCACCTTACACAGTAAC
>NZ_PRLH01000067.1 GCF_003013815.1 Cyanothece sp. BG0011
ACTAATATAGCATAGCTTTTTTGCAAATGCAAGGGGTAAATTTAAACGGAAGTCACATCTATCTCAACCATCGCTTCACAGGTTGCGCCGGGTTCAAGTTCGGTGAGGCTTTCTCCGGTGCTGATGGCGTTGCGAGGCGCACTCCAAGGTTCAAAACAGACATATTCTTTGCCCTTGAGGGTCCAGAAAACCATGGTAGAATACTCATCAGACCATTTGAGGTTAACTTTTAGCCCTCTAGCGCGGTCTTGAATACTAGCAGAGGGACGTTTTAAGGATTTGAGGGCTACATCAATTTCTTCTTCCCTAAAATCAAAGCTTCCATCAAAAGGAATAATCTCTTTAGTATCTTTCACTTGATAACTAGAAGCGGGAATATCTAAAACCATTTGCTCCTTATCTTTCACCAAAAAGTAGGGATGTAAACCAAAAGAAAAGGGCATAACTTTATCAGATTTATTGATATATTCTTGATAAATTTTTAGGTTTTTCCCCTGGAGTTCGTACATTAACCTTAACTCAAAGTCAAAGGGATACATTTTCAGGGTTTCTTCATTACTTTTCAAACTCAAGGTCAGCTTACAAGAAGAATCCGTCGATTGCTCAATCACTTCCCAAGGGAAATTTCTGGCTAACCCGTGTTGTTTTAAATGATAGGCTTTATTATCATAAACATACACATTATCCGGTAAATCTCCGCAAATGGGAAACAGAATGGGAACCCCTCCCCTAACGGTTAGTTCAGGGTTAGCAAATCGTTCTTCATCTAAATAAAATACGTCTTGACCTTCAATGGACCAACGGGCAATCATTCCGCCTCTTTCAGGAACAACTTCGAGACGAGATAAAGCACTTTCATCAGAAAGAATATAAGTAATATATTGATTTTGTGTCGCAGAAATTGAAAAGCTCATAGTTGTTCTTGATAACTACAATAATCCGTGAATCAAGTAAAAGGCGAGAACCGCACTCCCCAGAGGAACTGTTAAATTGTCAATTCCTAACTTAGAAAAGGCTTCTAACCCCATAGCAGCCAGAGAAACGATTAAAGAAACAATGGCTACTTTTATGATAGGTTCATTTACCCATAAAAGAATAACACTGGTTATAAAAAAACTAACTCCCATCATCGTCAATGAGCCTTCCCAACTTTTCTTAACCCCTAATAATTGATAGGAATGCTGTCCAAACTTTTGCCCAATAATAGCGGCCATTCCATCTCCCCAAGCCATTACTAAAATCCCGATGGCTAAGTATTGAGGATGGCCTGTTGTCCAAAACCACTGGGTTAAAATCCCGACACTCAGGGCATAAAAAAAAGGTTCCTAAGCTTTTGCGTCCGACACTATTAATACTAGGTAGAATGGGCAAAAAATAGGCAATGAGGGCGATAATACTGGCAACTACGGAAGCATCTATTAAGACCCAGGAGGGTAATTCTAACCACCAGGCAATTAAAACCACGTTTCCTGAACCAATATGGACGATTTTTCGGGGTAAATTCCGCGTCTGTCCCTGCGAAACGATTTAATCCCTCAGCGAAGGCAATAATTACCCCCAGATAGAGCATAACCAGGCTTAGAGGATATCCTATAGAGAGGAAGGCGTTAATTAATGGACGTGACTCAGATAGCAAGACAAGTAAATTTCACCAGCGAATGTACTCATATCAAGTTATATCAATTTTCTGAAATTTTCACACAAGTCTAAGAAGTTCATCCCTTCGGACTATGCTAGACTACTGCCATGTTTTGAAAAGTGTAGGAAATAGTCAAACTTAGCATTAACAAGCAAATGGGGACTTATTTAATTACAGGAGCTAATCGAGGAATTGGTTTAGAATATTGCCGTCAACTTAAAAAACGAGGAGATGATGTCATTGCGGTGTGTCGAGAAGCCTCTGAGGAACTAAAAGCGTTAGAGGTATCTACAGAAACTGATATTGATCTGACTTCGGATAGAGATGTAGACAGATTAGTGCAAAAATTGCATGGGCAAAAACTTGATGTGTTGATTAATAATGCTGGTATTTTAAAAAGAGTTAGGCTAGATAAGTTAGATATAGAGAGTATTCGTCAGCAATTTGAAGTTAATGCCCTTGCTCCTTTAAGACTCACTCGTGCTTTGCTTCCTAATTTAAAAACAGGGTCAAAAATTATTATTATGACCAGTCGCATGGGTTCGATTGAAGATAATACCTCTGGGGGTTCCTATGGTTATCGAATGTCAAAGGTGGCTTTATCGATGGCAGGTAAGTCTTTATCCATTGACTTGAAACCCAAAAATATCGCTGTGGCTATTTTGCATCCCGGTTTAGTTCAAACGAGAATGACTAATTTTAACCCGAATGGGATTACGCCAGAACAATCGGTAAAAGGACTAATTGCCCGTATTGACCAATTAAATCTAGAAAATACTGGTACGTTTTGGCATTCTAATGGTGAAGTTTTACCGTGGTAATCGTTTTTATATTATTATCGCTTTTTGAGGAGAAACATAATCAAAGTAAGTATCAGAAGTATAATCAAAACCAAAACCCATAAAGAGCCAATTGCAATATAAAACACAGAATAAAAAAAAAGATATTCAACCAATGTTTGCTTGATGGGGGAACATGAAGGATGAGGAGCCATTATAGGACAGTATTCATCCACTATCAGAAACAAAAGAAGAGGAAATCCAGCAATAACTAGGATAAGAATCAGTATCCCTATTAATTTTAATTCTTTCATCAGTGAAACTTAACTAGGTTTTATTCACCATTGTCTTATGGAGCAAATTCATAAATATCGACCCAATTAATCTCATCGCCAATGCTTAACTCGTCTGCTTTTTCCTTAAACTGTTGTTCGTTGAAAGGACCGTGCGCTACTGGCGTTTTTGTATCCAAAATCCAATAATCAAAAACTTCAGGATCTTCTTCCATATAGGTATCATCAGGATTATTGGGACGCCGCCGTTTTAAACCTTGACGCTTTGCTGCGACAAAGTCATTGACAACGGATATCTCAACAACCTTGGCGGGAATTGAAGGTTGTTGAGTTTGTATTGACGTTTCATCTAGTAACAAAATTTGTATATCAACGGAATTGACTCGTACCAATTCGTATCCATTGGGCAACTTGGTACTGAAATCTTGCGCCCCTGGAGTCAAAGCATCAAACAAATCATCAAAACTCTGTTTTTCTTGGGCAAACAAATCAAAAATACTGTTGCTAATGGTAGCGAAGGCAACACAGAACATAATAATCACCAATCGTCTCATGGTTTATGCCTCGTTATCTCAACATTCAACCTCTGTTAAACCAAGGGGCTACTTTATAAGTCGCCCAAGCGGCTAAGGGATAAGCACCGAGTTGTACTAAAAAACTTGCTGTATAACCACCTAATACCCGTCCCAGAGGTGCTTGACTCCCTACTGAAGTCCATGGCCCAGACAATCCAGCAGGCACAATCAGGACTAAACCGTAACCTAATCCTAACCACACTGCATTTCGAGCCGAACGGCCACGAACCCAAAGGATCGCCACCAGAAAGCCGAGTGGCATAGCAATAATTGCCCCAGGAAGGAGCGAGGTCATTGTCCCAATTAGAACCCATCCAAAAGAAAGAGAGTTTTCTAATAACCCTCTGGCATAGCAGACAAGGAAGTAGCTCACAGCAGCAGCGAGTCCTGAAACTGTCATGGCGACTCCCATGGCTGGTGCAGTTCGGTATAGTGAGCGTGATTTCATAACAGGGTATTCATCAAACTTAGGAACAGTTAGCATGATAGGCTATCAGCCTGTTTATTAGGCATAATATCAATTTAAGCGATCACACCCTTGTTCTTACTCTGAAGGGGATACCCGTTCAACTGTCACATCCTTAGGAAAAATTGCAACAATTCAAGAGAGTCTCAAACAAGATGTTTTCTAAGATGGAAATAGTTTCTGAGTCAAGTATTGAGGTTGTCAACTTGTATTCAAGATAAGGTAATGTTGAAGCAAACAGTGAGAAAAAAGAACAAAAAATAATTTTAACCAAAACTTAACCTAAGAAATCTAGAATTGATGAAAAATTTAGAAACTTCAAATCAAGAACAATTATAATCAGGCTATTGCTCTTGATCCTATTTTAACTTATAAACTCCAAACAATAGGTAAATTGGGGGTAATTGTTTCATTATTCTCGTCAATAATCATCTCAGACTCCCAATCTAAAACTCTCTCAACTTCTTGATAGATTTCCTCGGCTTCTTCTAAGGAATTACCAATACAGGTTAATCCTAATTTTCCAAATTCCGATAAAGCCCCCATTAAATGAAAAACCGTTCCTGTCTTATTGCTCGTGTCAAAATGTAACCGATGTTTCGCAACAATATCCATTAAATCATCGGGAAGTAAACCACAATATTGTTCTTTTTGTAAGTTGTCTGAAGCAATATAATATTTAGCATGGTTGTGTTGCGTATAAAATAACCCTGTCCTTTGATCATAACTCCCATTGGTTAATAATTTTAAGGTCATAAAAGGGTGGGTGGTTCCGCCTTTTCTTAAGTTAATTTCAATGGCTTGAATATCCCATTTTTCGACGTTTTCCGAGGGGTTACGAACGGCTAAAAAGTCTACACCGTACCGTTCCATTGCTCCTTTTTTTGCCAATGCATGACCAATTTTTAAGCCTAATTCTTGTAGGATATGACGATAATCTTCGTCGGCCGGAAAACGACATCCTAAATAAATTTGTCCGTCAGGTCCCCCTAAAATTTGATCGTGAGTGGAGACAATACTGACTTCTCCATTAGGGGTAATATAGCCTTGAACACTAGGAGAACGTTTTTCTTGTCCTTCTATAAAGGCTTCAACAATGGCTCCTAATTCGGGAATTCGACTCGAAAAATTGCCCCAAGTTTCGTCTTTTGCTTGGAAACTTAATTGCTCTAAACTTTTTAAAATTGCTAGTTTTATTTCAGTTTCATTAGATAAATTTTCTAGATTTTTTTTGATTTTATTTAACGCTAAAACTGCATTTCCTTCCCCTGAAAATCCTTGATTAAGTTTAACAACAATGCGTTTTAAGTGAGGATTTCTACGCCAGAGATTATTGATTTCTAAGACTAAATCATCAACATTATTGACTAACTCACTTCCATCAGGATGAGGAATTGAACATTCTGAAAAAATCTCTCGACTGCCACTTTTTGACCCCCAATAAATGAGTTGCGGTGACGCTGCAAATAGGGGAATAGTGAGTTTTAAGGACAATTCTTGCTCTAAATGGGTGGCATTAAAACACACCATATAAGATTTATTAGGACGCAAAGCACGGCGAATTCTTTCCACTAGGCGAGGACGTTCTAAAATTTTTTGAGTTAAGGGCTTAAATGAGTTATCATAGGTTGTTAGTAAAAGTAAGCGATCGCGAGCATGGGAAAAAGGAATCCCTGGTAATAATTGTAAGTAATATTCAATAATGATGGGTGATAAGGGTTGTCCTGTAACATAGATTAATCGGGTTTTCGGATTTCGTAACCGAATTAAGGAAAATAAAAGCCGTTCTTCATAATGAAGAAATCCTGCTACTTTTTGACCCACTCGCTGATCAATACTAAAAGAAGGAACCACTAAAATATCATAACCATCTTGCTCAAATAAGTCTTTTCCTTGCCAATATTCTCGTAGTTTATCTTGAAGTTTATTAAAGTTTTCAACTTGAAGATCATCAAAGGTTTTAATACTGTCCATTATGGTAGTCTTGGAAATATAGTTATTACTGTCGTTGTCTTGCTTAATTCATTTTTATTGTATAGTAATTATAGTTTAATGAGTCAAAATTATGACATTTCGTAACCCAATTCCTACGGTTGATATTATCATCGAACTGATTGATCAACCCCACCGTCCTATTATTTTAATAGAACGTAAAAATGCCCCTTATGGATGGGCGTTACCAGGAGGATTTGTCGACTATGGGGAAACAGTTGAAAATGCAGCTTACCGAGAAGCTAAAGAAGAAGTTAATTTATCGGTTAATTTAATTGAACAATTCCATGTTTATTCTAATCCTAATCGCGATGAACGTAAACATACCATGAGTATTGTTTTTATTGCTACTGCAACGGGACAACCTCAAGCAGCAGATGATGCGAAAAATCTGCGTATTTTTGATCTTTGGGAATTACCCAAAAATCTCTGCTTTGACCATGATAAAATTATAGAAGATTATCGAAACTATCGCTACTATAAGTTACGTCCTCGTTTAAGTTAATTATGTTATTTTTAGGGATTGATTTTGGAACGTCAGGGGCAAGAGGTATTGTTATTAATAATAGAGAAGAAATTGTTACTCAGGTTAATTCTTCCTTTTCTGATCAAAACATTAATGATTTAGCTGAATGCTGGAAAAATACGCTTTATCTTCTTCTAGAAAAACTACCAATAGATGTTAGAAATGAAATTAAAGCAATCTCTATTAATGGCACGTCTTCAACGGTTTTATTATGTAATAGTAAAGGTCAACCAATTGAGCCACCTATTTTATACAATGATTCACGAGATATAACAGTTTTAGATGATTTCAAAAGGATTATTCCTAAGCATCATCTTGTCAACAGTTCCACATCTAGTTTAGTCAAACTTTTAGGGTGGCATCAAACTAAAAAGATACAATCAGATTCTTATTTTTTACATCAAGCAGATTGGTTAGGGTTTTTATTGCATGGAAAACTAGGTATTAGTGATTATCATAATGCTTTAAAATTAGGTTACGATGTAGAGAATTTATGTTATCCTGACTGGTTAAAGTCATTACCCATTAACTCAATATTACCCAAAGTTTTACCTCCAGGAACGCCTATAGAAACCGTTAGTAATGATATCGTTAAACGGTTTGATTTCCGAAAAAATTGTCAAGTTTGTACGGGAACAACGGACAGTATTGCGGCTTTTTTAGCCAGTGGGGTCAAACATCCAGGAGAAGCAGTAACTTCTTTAGGTTCAACCTTAGTTTTAAAACTATTAAGTAACAGTCGTGTTGAAGATATTTCATCGGGAATTTATAGCCATCGTTTAGGTAATTTATGGTTAACAGGAGGCGCATCTAATACAGGGGGCGCAGTGTTAAAACATTTTTTCAGTGATGAGGAATTAGACGAATTAAGTCAAAAACTAAATATTAATCGACGAACCAATTTAGACTATTATCCCCTCTTAAAACCGGGAGAAAGGTTTCCTATTAATGATTCTAGATTAGCACCCAAACTAGAGCCAAAACCTAATAATAAAGTAGACTTTTTACAAGGTTTACTAGAAAATATGGCTAAAATTGAAGCATTAGGCTATGAAAAATTACAAACATTAGGAGCAGCACCTGTGACAAAAGTTTACACGGCAGGAGGTGGGGCAAAAAACAAAAATTGGGCTAAAATAAGACAGTATTATTTACAAGTGCCTGTGAAAATTTCATCTCAAACTGAGGCGGCTTATGGCACAGCTTTGTTAGCGAAACAAAGTCAAAATAGGTAAAAAATAAGTAGGAGAAATTTAACAATTATGATGGAACTATACTTAAGCAATTCGTGGATTTTTGGACTAATTATTAACAGTATTTTAATAACTTTTGCTTTTATAGTACCGAAAAAATTATTAACTGTTAATGGTTATCTTAATGCTTGGCTTTTAGGGGTAATTATTTGGGGAACTTTGGGGTGGCAAGGCTATGCAGTTGTGATGTTTTACTTCTTAGTTGGTTCAGGAGTTACTAAAATTGGTATGGAGCAAAAAGAAGCAGCAGGAATTGCCGAAAAACGCTCAGGAATGCGGGGTCCAGAGAATGTTTGGGGTTCGGCCTTAATTGCTACTATATGCGCCCTAGGAACCCTATTTGTTGACGCTCATTGGACTCAATTATTACTATTAGGTTATGTGGCGAGTTTCAGCACCAAATTATCAGATACTACTGCCTCAGAAGTCGGTAAAGCTTATGGAAAACGTACCTTTTTAATTACTACGTTAAAACCCGTTTCTCCCGGAACGGAAGGGGCTGTTAGTTTAGAAGGAACCCTAGCTGGAATGGTTGCCTCCGGGGTGATTGCTTTGGTGGGTTATTTAGTCGGATTAATTAGTTTAACGGGCATTTTATATTGTATTGTTGCTGCTTTCATTGCCACTAATTTAGAGAGTTTAATCGGAGCAACCTTACAAGAAAATTTAGAATGGATGACCAATGAAATCGTCAATATTATTAATACATTGATTGGGGCTGTTGTTGCTATTATCTTGGCTTGGTTTTTTCTTAATTTTATGGCTATATAAAGATTGATTATTATGTAAAATGTTTAATTTTATTCCTCCTGACGTTTTAAAATTATTGTTAGTTTTCTCTTTATCTTTTCTAATTGGTTTAGAAAGAGAAGAATGGAAGTCTATTTCTGGAAAATATGCTTTTGGAGGAATTCGGACTTATCCTTTAATTGGGTTAATTGGTTATACTATGGCTTCCCTTTCTAATCCTCAAATGTTGCCTTTAACAGGAGGATTTCTGGTCATTGGAAGCTTAATGTTATTATCTTATTGGCATAAGATTCAAACCTATAAAACAGCCGGTTTAACCACAGAAATGGTAGGATTAACCACTTATATTGTAGGCGCACTTGTCTATCATGATCAATTGTGGATAGCTTCGACTTTAGTCATTATTAGTTTACTATTACTAGAATTAAAATCTGTCTTAGAAAGTTTAGCTCATCAATTTTCCCCCGAAGATATTTTAACTTTTACAAAATTTTTATTTCTTACCGCCGTTATTCTTCCTATTCTTCCTAACAAAAACTTTGGAAACTTTGAGATTAATCCTTTCAAAACTTGGTTAATTGTAGTTGCAGTTAGCGGAATTTCTTATGCTAGTTTTATCTTGCAAAAAGTTTTTAAAAACCGTGGTGGACTGATGTTAATTGCTATATTAGGGGGTGCTTATTCTTCTACGGTTACCACTGTGGCACTCGCTAAACAATCTACCAGTAACGCTTATTCTTATCCCTATTCAGGGGGAATTTTAATCGCTTCTGGTATTATGTATTTGAGGTTAGCTCTGCTGATTAATTTATTTAATCCGCAACTAGGAAAACAATTAACCTTATGGTTTGGTTTATTAGCTTTGACTGCTATTATTTTGGGGAGTTTTTGGTCATCCCGAAAAGATAAAAATATAACTGATTCTATGGATAAAAAAACTAATATTTCTTCTAATCCTTTGGAATTAAAAGCTGCTTTTTTCTTTGCTTTTTTATTTATAATTATGATTGTTTTGACTCATTATACAGCCTTATATTTAGGAAAAAGTGGACTTTATTTATTAGCTGGCGTTATGGGGGTAACAGATATTGATCCTTTTATTTTAGGTATTACTCAATCTACTGGACAATTAAGCTCTTTATCCGTTGCTTCAGGGGCTATTTTAATCGCAGCTTCAAGTAATAATTTAATTAAAGGAATCTATTCTTTAATATTTAGCGATAGCAGAACAGGAAGACAGAGTTTAGGGTTATTATTGTTCCTAGCAATTTTAGGACTCATTCCCTTATTTTTTGTTTAAAAATAAAGTATTTTTCCCGTATTAATAGCTCAGAAACAATCTTAAGATGAGTGCATTACCAAATAACTCAACAACCAATTGGCCATGGTTGCACGACGAGTATCCCTCGGATCAAAAGTGCCGATTTTATACCCTTTAAATCCCAATTTTTCTTTTAGTAATTGTTTATTTTCTTTCGGAATAGAACGGGTTAATTTGACTGTAGGGGGACGATTTTCAATAAAGTTTGGGGGTTCGGGATAGTCTTCTTTCCAAGATGCTTCTACTTCTGAATTATTCCAAGTTTGACTATTTTCGTCGTAACGGTATCCTAAATAATACCAAACCATTTGCATCACTGTTTCATCGTCTATTTCTTCATTGAGAATGGCATTAATAGTGTCAGTGTTGAGAGGGGGTAAGTCTTTCATAATTATTTTTTCAATCAATGAGGACTATTTTGATTTTAGCCTAGAATGAGTCTTGTCAATCAATGAATTTAAAGATGTGATGACATCATCCCTATCATGATAATTTCAAGATTGCTATCCTAGAGAATAAAAGTTAAGGTATTATAATATTTGTCATCCTTCTCACAGAATTAATATAAATTAAAATATTATTGATACTTAATTAATCTATTTATGAACGAATCTAACCCGATTATTTCTAACTCCCGTAATTTAATTAATTATCTGCCCTCACAAGGTTGGACAGCTATTGTTGTGAGTATAGCGGTTTTAATTGCTATACCCATTTTATTTGTGGTTAGTAGTATTTTTATCGATGCTGGAACCGTCTGGAAACATTTAGCAGAAACGGTATTAACCACTTATATTGTCAACTCTTTACTCCTCATGTTTGGGGTAGGAATAGGGGTATCAATTATTGGCATTGCAACCGCATGGTTAGTTACAATTTGTCGCTTTTGGGGATGTAGTTGGTTTGAATGGTTATTGTTACTTCCTCTATCAGCACCGGCTTATTTATTAGCTTATACTTATACGAATATGTTGGACTATTATGGTCCGATACAAAGTACCCTTCGTGCTTGGTTTGGATGGCAAAATTATAACGATTATTGGTTTCCCGATATTCGTTCATTATGGGGTGCTATTGTCATGTTGATTTTAGTGCTTTATCCCTATGTTTACTTATTAGCAAGAACGGCTTTTTTAGAACAGTCTATTTGTACCTTAGAAGCGAGTCGATCTTTAGGTTGTAGTCCCTGGCAAAGCTTTTTTAAAGTAGCCCTTCCCTTAGCCCGTCCGGGAATTATTGCCGGTTTAGCCTTGGCGTTAATGGAAACTTTAAATGATTTTGGAACGGTTAAATATTTTGGAGTCAATACTTTTACAACTGGTATTTATGACACATGGTTTGGTTTAGGGGAAAGACAAGCCGCCGCGCAGTTAGCCGCCTTTTTAATGTTATTTATTTTTACATTAATTCTTTTAGAATTATGGTCACGTCGTCAGGCACGTTATTATCAAAATAGTAATCCTCAAAGCCATGTTCCTCGGTATCAACTAACGTCTTGGCGAGCAATATTAGCCTGGTTAATTTGTTTTATTCCCTTCTTTGGGGGATTTTTAGCCCCTTCCCTTTACCTAATTGATTTAGTGATAGCCAATGCAGAAACTGCGTTAGAAAATAACTTTTTTAACTTGGCAAATAACAGTTTAATGGTGTCGGTGGTGACAGCGATTGTTGCGTTAATATTATCCTTAATTATCGCCTATGGAAAACGACTACAAGATAACTTGTTTATGAATGCTAGTGTGAGAATTGCTGCATTAGGTTATGCTATTCCAGGGTCAGTTATTGCTGTGGGAATTTTAATACCCGTGGGACGATTAGATAATACGATCGCCGATACAATGGAACAGGTTTTTAATGTGAAAATAGGTTTATTAATTAGTGGCACAATTTTAGCTTTAATTTATGCTTATTTAGTGCGATTTTTACCCGTTGCTTTTGGTGCAGTTGAGTCTAGTTTAGGAAAAATTAAACCCAGTTTAGATGATGCTGCTAGAAGTTTAGGATCAACCCCCAGTAAGATTTTAATAAAAATACATACGCCCTTAATGACAGGAGGAATGCTAACAGCAATTATGTTAGTTTTTGTCGATGTCATGAAAGAATTACCGGCAACTTTAGTGATTCGTCCTTTTAACTTTGATACCTTAGCCATTAGAGTTTATCAATATGCCTCCGATGAACGATTAGCCGACGCAGCCGCCCCTGCTTTAGCCATTGTTGTAGTGGGAATGATGCCTGTTATTTTTCTCAGTTGGCAAATTGCCCAATCCCGACGTAGTTAATGTATCGTTGCTGTTTCTATGTCCAAATTAAAACCCCAATTGTTATTAATTTTAGTTGTTCTCTTAGTGATAATGCTTCCCCCCATTTTAGTTAAACTGACTGATAGAGTTAGACGAGTCGCCACAGCCCCAAAAAACTACGAGAAACACTTAAATATTACCTATTTAGAAGTTAATAATATCTCTTTAAAGCTAGATATTTATGCCCCAAAAAACAATAATGAACCGGTTCCGACCTTGATTTATTTTCATGGCGGGGGTTGGATGAGTGGCACAAAAGATGCTACCCTTTCCAATGTTTTACCCTATATAAAGAAAGGGTGGGGCGTGGTTACGGTTCAATATAGACTCGCTAATGTTTCCCTTGCCCCGGCAGCGGTAAAAGATAGTTTATGTTCAGTTAAATGGGTGATGAATAATGGCAATGAATACGGTTTTGATATTAATAAAATAGTTCTTTCTGGAGAATCTGCTGGGGGACATTTAGCTCTTATCACAGGGATATTACCAGACAGTAGTGATCTCTATCATCACTGTCCAGACAAGCAAAAAATTAAGGTAGCCGCCATTATCAACTGGTACGGTATAACCGATGTTGTTGATGTACTTGAAGGGAAAAATCGACAAGACTATGCAGTACAATGGTTAGGGAATCAAAGCGATCGCTTAGAAATTGCTCAACAGGTTTCTCCTATTAACTACGTAAGAGAAGATTTACCCCCCATTCTTACTATTCACGGCGATGCTGATACTATCGTTCCTTATAGTCATGGGGTTCGATTACATCAAGCTTTAGAAAAAGTACAAGTTCCCAATGCACTGATGACGATTAAAAATGGGGGCCATGGGGGGTTTAGCCACAAGGAAAAGGCTGCTATTGACAAGAAAATTGATCATTTTTTAGGCAGCTATCTCCATCAGTGATGATTGGTTTATTACACTTGACATAAAAAATTTTACGTGATAAAGAAAGTAAAAATAAAACGATAAATAGAGACCTCAGCAAGAAAATCTCGATAAACTAGAAATAAGAGATTATTCGGATCACTTAATTATCGTTGTATGTTAAAAAAAATTAAACCTTTTTTGAAACCCTTACTAATCCTCGTTTTAGTCATCACCCTCGTTTTTGGAGACGTGGGCAGTGCCTTAGCCGCCCGGACAGGGGGTCGAATTGGCGGAGGTTCCTTTAGAGGCCCTAGCCGTACCTATAGTTCCCCTAGAGGCGGTGGCTACGGAGGCGGTGGCTACGGTTATGGTGGCGGAGGCTTTGGCTTTCCCTTTCTGCTCCCCTTCTTTGGCTTTGGGGGCTTTGGTAGCCTATTTACCGTCCTGATTGTGATTGCCCTAGCTAACTTCTTAATTAGAAGCGTTAGCAACTTCGGCGGTGATCAAATGGGCAACAGCTACACTAACACTAAAGTATCCGTTGCTAAAGTGCAGGTAGGATTATTAGCCAGTGGCCGTTACCTACAAAAAGAACTCGACGAACTCGCCCAAACCGCCGACACCAACACCCCATCTGGACGGGCCACGGTACTCCAAGAAGCCAGTTTAGCCCTCTTGCGTCACCCTGAATATTGGGTGTCTGGGTTAACCGAAGCCAACACCACCGGCATCGATGCAGCCGAAGCCAAATTTAATCAACTGGCCTTGGCCGAAAGAAGTAAATTCAGTTCAGAAACCCTCTCTAACGTTAATAACCAACTACGAGGGAGTGAACCCAGCCAATTATTAGAAGGCAAAGGAGAATTATCTAAATTCACAGAAACAGGGGAATATATTGTGGCCTCAATTATTGTGGGGGTGGAAGGAAAATTAGACCTACCGGAGATCAACGAAGTTGATAATCTTCAACAGGCCCTGCAAAAAATTGCGTCCATTGGCAGCGATCGCCTTTTAGCTGTGGAAATATTATGGACTCCTCAAGCCCAAGGAGATACCCTCAGTCGAGATGACGTTTTAGTTAACTATCCCAATTTAAGATTAGTTTAAATCGGGAGGATCGATGGAGGGATCAAGGATTAAATAAAATTAATCCTCTTCTCCCTTACCTATCATGAAACTCGGCCAAAATAATTTACAATTGATTACAATTGGTAATGAAAAAGGCGAAAATAGACTTGTCTAAAATTGAGATAGCAAAAACCTCAAAACTTATCATCGAGAGTGGTTTAGCATAGCTCAATTAAGCTATCAAAGGCAACGCCGAGTTCTCTGTAGGTATACCCTTTCAGTAGATGCTAACCATTTGTCAAACCTAACGCTAGAAGTAAATATGAAGAAAGACCTTACCCTCTATAGAAACATCGGCATCTTTGCTCACGTAGATGCTGGAAAAACCACCACAACCGAAAGAATTCTCAAACTAACAGGGAAAATCCACAAAATCGGTGAAGTTCACGAAGGGGCAGCCACCACCGACTTCATGGAACAAGAACAAGAACGGGGTATTACCATCCAATCAGCTGCTACCAGTTGCTTCTGGAAAGACCATCAACTCAACATCATTGATACTCCCGGTCACGTTGACTTCACCATTGAGGTATATCGTTCCCTAAAAGTTCTTGACGGTGGGATTGGGGTATTTTGCGGTTCAGGGGGGGTAGAACCTCAGTCTGAAACCAACTGGCGTTATGCTAACGATTCTAAGGTGGCACGGATCATCTACGTTAATAAATTGGATAGAACCGGCGCGGACTTTTTCAGCGTTGTCAAACAAGTTGAAGATATTTTAGCAGCAACCCCCTTAGTGATGGTGCTTCCCATCGGTATTGAAAGTGACTTTAAGGGTGTGGTTGATCTACTAACGAGAAAAGCCTGGATCTGGGATGACTCAGGCGATCCCATGAACTACACCATCGAAGACGTTCCCGAAGACATGAAGGAACAAGTGGAAGAGTATCGTGAAGCCATGGTTGAATTGGCCATCGAACAAGACGATGCCATCATGGAGAAATATCTCGAAGGGGAAGAAATCACCATCGATGAAATTAAAGCTTGTATCCGTAAAGGAACCCGTGAACTCGCCTTTTTCCCCACCTATTGTGGTTCTTCTTTCAAAAACAAAGGGGTACAATTAGTTCTCGATGCTGTTATTGACTATCTTCCTAATCCTACAGAGGTTCCCCCTCAGCCTGAAATGGATGAAGAAGGCAATAAAATTGAAGGGGCTTTTGCTTATGTTGACCCCGAAAAACCCTTACGCGCCCTTGCTTTTAAGATCATGGACGATCGCTTTGGGGCTTTAACCTTCACTCGTCTCTATTCGGGAACCATCTCCAAAGGAGATACCATTCTCAATAATGCCACAGGAAAAACCGAACGGGTCAGTCGTTTAGTGGAAATGCACGCTAACTCCCGCGAAGAAATCGAAACCGCCCAAGCCGGTGACATTGTGGCCATTGTGGGCATGAAAACGGTACAAACTGGACACACCCTCTGTGATCCCAAGTCTCCCGCTACCCTAGAACCCATGGTCTTCCCTGATCCGGTGATTTCTGTTTCTGTGTCACCTAAGAAGAAAGGGGACAACGAAAAGATGTCCATGGCCTTAAGTAAAATGGTGCAAGAAGACCCCTCTTTCTACATGGAAACAGACCAAGAAAGCGGTGAAACCATTATTAAAGGTATGGGAGAATTACACCTAGATATTAAGGTGGATATTCTCAAGCGAACCCACGGGGTAGAAGTCGAAGTGGGTAAACCCCAAGTGGCTTATCGGGAGTCCATCACCAAAACCATTAACGACAGTTACACCCATAAGAAACAGTCTGGGGGTTCCGGTCAATTTGGTAAGATTGACTATATGATTGAACCCGGAGAAACCGGTAGTGGCTTCCAGTTTGAGTCTAAAGTAACTGGGGGTAATGTTCCCAGAGAATTCTGGCCTGCCGTTCAAAAAGGCTTTGAACAGAGTATCGATAGAGGGGTTTTAGCCGGTTATCCTTGTGTTGACCTCAAAGTCACCTTAATGGATGGGGCTTATCACCCGGTTGACTCTTCGGCCATTGCCTTTGAAATCGCAGCCAAAGCAGCTTATCGTCAATCGGTTCCCAAAGCTGGTCCTCAGTTATTAGAACCGATCATGAATGTGGATATCTTTACCCCAGATGACTACATGGGAGACGTTATCGGTGATATTAACCGCCGTCGTGGCATGATTAAGTCTCAAAACACTACTCCCATGGGGGCGCGTATTAAAGCAGATGTTCCCTTAAGCGAGATGTTTGGTTATATTGGTGATCTACGGACTATGACATCAGGGCGGGGTCAATTCTCCATGGAATTTTCTCACTATGCCCCTTGTCCTAGTAATGTAGCAGAAGAGGTGATTAAAGAGGCTCAAGAACGTCAAGCAGCTCTCGCTTAAACTCTTCTCGTTGACATTTATTATTTTCTTCCTGATCGATACCATTTCGGTCAGGATTTTTTTATTTCACCCATTTGGATGAGTCATCAGGGGGGCGCATGAGTCACCGGTTTACCCCTAAGCTATAACTTAAGCTTATTAAGTTAAGAGGATATCATCGTGCATCTTACCCTACCTAAATGGTTACAGCCTAATATCTCTATTGCCAAACAAAGACAAATGACTCATGATAATTCTGTTAACGAAAAGATGGATAAAGAAAAAGACTTATTACAACAAACTCCTTCATTAAGTTATTTAGATGATTATATTCATCAATACTTTTAATTCAAATTTTTTCGATTATTTGATTTTTAGACAATCATAATTACCGAGGGTATTGACGCATTAATTCTCGAACTTGTTCAGCATGATAGGAACTACGGGTTAAGGGAGAAGACACCACTTGTAAAAAGCCGATAGATTCCCCAAATTGTTGCCAAGCTGCAAAGGTTTGGGGGGTGACAAATTCTTTAACCCCTAAATGTTTGGCAGAAGGTTGTAAATACTGTCCTAGGGTCAAAATATCACAATCAACGGCCCTTAAATCTTCCATCACTTGGCGCACTTCTGCATCCGTTTCTCCTAACCCCACCATAATGCCAGACTTGGTGTACAATTTAGGGGCTAAAGTTTTGGCTTGTTGCAATAATAAAAGCGATCGCTGATAATCGCCTTGTGGACGAACCCGACGATACAAACGGGGAACTGTTTCCGTATTATGGTTGAGCACTTCTGGTTTAGCCTCTAAAATCATCCCTAACGCTTCCCAGTTGCCACATAAATCAGGGATTAACACCTCAATGGTCGTATGGGGAGAGACTTGACGAATGGCCTCAATACACCGTACAAATTGAGAAGCCCCACCGTCCGCTAAATCATCACGGTTAACCGAAGTAATGACCACATGGTTAAGACGCAAACGACGCACCGCTTCAGCTAAGTTTAAGGGTTCCTGGGGGTCCAATGGTAAAGGTTTCTTCTCAAAATCAATGTCACAATAAGGACAAGCGCGAGTACAAGCGGGCCCCATAATCAAAAAAGTGGCCGTCCCTGCGTTGAAGCATTCCCCAATGTTAGGACAAGAAGCTTCTTCACATACCGTATTTAAGTTTAAATCTCGTAATATTTCTTTAACACTTCCGACTCTTTGCCATTGAGGAGCTTTTACCCGTAACCATTCTGGTTTTACTGTCATCTCTGCTTAATTTCTGCGTTAATATTAGCCTAAAGTGATCTTATCATTAATCATTTCTTTTGGCTGGATGTGACTGCTCTCACATAGGACGAGCAAGGATCAGCTTATTATATTACTAGCTTCATTATATATATTTAAGTAAACATTAACTTCATATTATTAAATGTTAATCATTGGCAATGTTCAATCTCTTTTCTTTAAGAACAAAATTAACCTTATCAATAACCATTATTATCGTAGGAATAACCGGTGGTTTAACTTGTTTATCGATTCAAAAAGAACAAAGCTATCATCAAGATCATATTGAAGAACAAGGAGAATTGTTTTTAGATTCCATTGATGTCCTACTCCGTAATTCTCTGTATGCTTTGGATATAAATACCATTACTAAATTAGTACAACAATTTAACAAACATCAAGCTGTTATTGAAACGGTTTCTGTTTTTGATGCAGAGGGGAGACTATTAATCAAGTCAACAGAGGACTATTTACCTTTAAATACTAAACCGGATGGCTTTGGTCAAAAAATTGTTGATCATCAAAGCATTATTTATCAAAAACATGATGATTATTTAGTGGCAGCTAAACCGATTATTTTTGGACAAGAAACTGTAGGTGCGATCGCCATTCGACTGTCTAAACAGCCTTTAAAAGAAAAAATTTCGGCTGTACGCTCTCAAGGTTTATTAATTGCGATTGTAGCTGGTTCTGGGGGGATTCTTGTTGCTCTTTTTATTAGTCATTCTTTAACGGTTCCTCTTCATGATTTAATTAAAGCAACTCGTCGTATTACAGAAGGGAATCTCAGTTACCGAATTGATTTAAAGAATAAAGATGAATTTTCTTGGCTGGCTCAAGAATTCAATCAAATGAGTGAATGGTTAGAAGAAACCCTCAAAAAATATCAAGATAATAATGCTAAATTACAATATGATCTTTTTCATGATAATTTAACGGGGTTAGCTAATCGTGTTTATATTCTTCGGGAAATTGAAGCAGAAATAGAGCAGAAAAAAGCTAATAACGATTACTGTTTTGCTGTTCTCTTTTTAGACTGCGATCGCTTTAAACTAATCAACGATAGTTTAGGTCATGATGTGGGTGATCAAGTTTTAATTAATATTGCTCAACGCCTTAATTGGTGTATTAGAAAACAGGATATTGCAGCCCGTTTAGGAGGGGATGAATTTGTTATTTTAATTAAAAATTTAAGTGACATCGAACAAGTTAAACAAATTGCTGATCGTATTTTAAAACAAATGAATGAACCCTTAATTTTAGAAAATCAGCAATTAGTAATTACCATGAGTATTGGCATTGTTATTAGTCAAGAAAATTATGAAAATGCTGATGATTTATTACGAGATTCTGATCTGACAATGTATCATGCTAAACAACAAGGAAAAGCGCAATATGCTATTTTTCAACCCATAATGCACAGCCAAGCATTAGAACGATTAGAAGTGGAAACCAGTTTAAGAAAAGCATTAGAAAAACGAGAATTTCATCTCTATTATCAACCGATCATTTCCTGTGGAAATTTTCAATTAATTGGGTTTGAAGCCTTATTAAGATGGCAACATCCCACTCAAGGCTGGATGTCTCCAGCCAACTTTATTCCCATTGCTGAAGAAACAGGATTAATTGTTCCTTTAGGACAATGGGTACTGCAAGAAGCTTGTCAGCAAATTAGTGTTTGGCAAAATCATTTCCCATTTCCAAAACCATTAAAAATAAGTGTTAATATCTCCAGTTATCAACTCAATCAAAGTGATTTTGTGGATACGATAAAAAGGATTTTAGAAGAAAGTCAAATTAAAGCCAGTCAATTAAATTTAGAAATCACTGAAACCGTGATTATGAATAATATTGAATCGGCCGCTTTTAAGTTACAATGCTTGCAAAGATTAGGAGTAACCATCTCCATTGATGACTTTGGAACTGGCTATTCTTCCCTTAACTATCTTCAACAATTACCCATTGATATTTTAAAAATAGATAGAAGTTTTATTAATAAACTAGAATCAAACTTTGCTGAATTTCAGATTATCGAAGCTATTATCAAACTGGGTAATATTTTAGGCATGGAAACCTTAGCAGAAGGTATTGAAACCTCTAAACAATTGGATTTAATTGAATCATTGGGCGTTGATTATGCTCAAGGATTTCTCTTTTCTAAGCCCTTAAATAAAAACTTGGTCGAGCAAACCCTTTATTCTTTATTTGAATCTTCTTCTTTAAGTTGGAAAGTTAATGATGATGTTAACGCAATGTTTAGGTAAAATTATTGGTTTATTAATGGTATCCCTATTAATCAGTTGCCAGCAAAAATCCCCTAATTCATCTCTTTCAAATATTTCTTTGACAATGCCATCAACCTCGGTTATTTTAGGGGAAGTTTCTGACGATCCAACAGAAGTTTTTGAGAGTTTCCAACCCTTAGCTGATTATTTAACTTATCAATTGAATGGAGATGAAAAAAAAATAGGAAAAGTTGAAGTTGCCCCTGATATGAAAACCATGGCAAAATGGCTAAAGTCTGGAAAAGTTGAATTATACTTTGATAGTCCTTATCCTGCTTTTCTCGTGAGTGAAGCATCCGGTAGTCAAGTGATATTAAGTCGCTGGAAAGGCGGGGTTTCTTCTTATGAAAGTGTGCTGATTAGCCTTCGTGATCAAGGGGTCAAACAAATTCATGAGCTACAAGGAAAAACAATTGCTTTTGAAGAAAAGTTTTCTACGTCGGGATATATGCTTCCCTATAATTACTTAAAAGCACAAGGATTAATTTTAAAAGAAAAAACCTCTGAGTCTCAATCTTTTTCTAAAAATGAAACGGCCTATATTTTTAGTGGTAGCGATAAGAATTCTTTACAATGGTTAGTCAGTGGCCGGGTTGATGCAATGGCCATGGGTTCGGTTGATTTTCAACAACTCCCCCAAGCAACTCGACAGCAATTTATTATCATGGGGAAAACAAAATCCGTTCCTCGACATATGGTCGTAATTTCTCCTACTTTATCTCAAAATAAAGTAACCCGACTGAAAAACATTCTTTTACAAATGAATAAAACTGACTCAGGGAAAACAATTTTAGAGCAATTTGAAAAAACGACTAAATTTGCCGAATTCCCTGACAATAAAACTGATATTTTTCACGAGATTCGACCGCTTATTAACTCTAATTTAAAATAATATAAGCTCCATTTGTACAGTTATTTCTAACCGATCACTGTTCACTGTTCACTGCTAACTGATAATATAGGGTGAAAAATTATAATCATTCCTATGGCTTTTACTCAAAATCCGATAAAATTTGGCACTGATGGCTGGCGCGGGGTAATCGCAGCCGATTTTACCTTTGAAAGAGTAGCTATGTTGGCTCCTTTAGCTGCTAAGATTTTAGAAGACAATTATGGTGCTTCTGCCAGCGAGCGCACGGTTATCGTCGGGTACGATCGCCGTTTTTTTGGCCGAAGAGTTTGCCCAAGTGACGGCCGAGGCTATCATCGAAGCGGGCTATGATGTGATGCTATCGGAGTCTTATGCCCCTACCCCTGCCTTTAGTTGGGCAGCCAAAGCCCAAAATGCCCTAGGGGCAATTGTTTTAACCGCCAGTCATAACCCGGCTAAGTATTTAGGCTTAAAAGTTAAAGGGGCTTTCGGCGGTTCCGTTGCTCCGGCTATTACCCAACAAATCGAGGAATTAATCCCTAACCCTCCTCAATTTTC
>NZ_PRLH01000212.1 GCF_003013815.1 Cyanothece sp. BG0011
CAATTCAACCATCACCATTAATAGGGTTGCCATTGAGGTTATGACCCCAGAACCTCCTGAACCTCCTGTAACCCCCGAACCTCCCGAACCTCCTGTAACCCCAGAACCTCCTGTAACCCCAGAACCTCCTGTAACTCCAGAACCTCCTGTAACCCCAGAACCTCCTGTAACCCCAGAACCTCCTGTAACCCCAGAACCTCCTGTAACCCCAGAACCTCCTGTAACTCCAGAACCTCCTGTAACTCCAGAACCTCCTGTAACTCCTCAATCATCAATGGTTAGAGAAGTTAGAGAAGTTAGAGACTCAGAACCTCCTGGAATCGAATTTGTTGTTAACTTAAATAATGCTTACACTGAAACCTCAGAGTTAGGATCATCCCCTAATGTTACTGCTTCAGCTACAAACTTAAACAGCGATCGCGCTATGCTGAGAAATATTGAGCAGGGGTTTACCATAGAATTTGCCAACCATTTAGGGATTGAACCCGTATCCCCTTTAAATCTCGAACAAACCCAAACTATTTTACAAGAAGGTCAAACCTTAACCGGCTTAAAACCTGGCTTAATTTATATCTTTTTCGACCTCAATCAACCGCTATTGAAAACCCTGACAATCAAACACTCTGGAGGTTTCAATCTTCTCCTCAACCAGAACAACCTCAACCACAAGGGGATCAAACCTCTCCAGAGGATCAATTAGAATTGATGTTAGTAACACCATCCGGTCAAGTTATTCGTCAACCTGTAACAGGGGTAACCCGTGAGCAAGTTCTCTCAACCGTTGCCCAATTTCAAAGCACCATCACCAACCCTCGTCGTCCTAGTGCTTATCGTCAACCGGCTCAACAATTGTATCAATGGTTTATTCAACCCCTCAAAGTAGCATTAAACGCAGCTAAGATTGACACTCTTGTTTTTATTGTAGATGGAGGATTGCGTTCTGTTCCTCTGGCCGCGCTTTATGATGGTTCAGAATTTTTAATCGAACAATATCATATGGGGATCATGCCCAGTTTAGCCTTGAGTGATACTCGTTATCAAGATATGACTCAGCAGCGAGTTTTGGCCATGGGTGCATCAAAATTTACTCAACAAAATCCCTTACCGGCGGTTCCTTTAGAGTTATCAGTAATTGCCGATCGCTTATGGCAAGGAGACTCATTTCTCAATGAAACCTTTACCGTTAAACAGTTACAGGAAGCTCATCAATCGGGAGAATTTGGGATCATTCATTTAGCCACCCATGCTAATTTTGAAACGGGAACATTGGGCAATTCTTATATTCAATTTTGGCAAGATCAACTAACCTTAGACCAATTAAAAGAATTTAATTTTGGTGATCCCCCAATTGAATTATTAGTGTTAAGTGCTTGTCGCACTGCTTTAGGCGATCGCGAGGCGGAATTAGGGTTTGCCGGTGCTGCGGTGTTAGCGCAAGTTAAAACGGTGTTAGGCAGTCTTTGGGAAGTGAGTGACGAGGGAACCCTCGGATTAATGACTCGTTTTTATGAACAATTAAATCGAGTTCCCCTTAAAGCTAAAGCCATACGAGAAGCCCAATTAAGCTTATTAAGAGGGGAAGTATACATAGAAAAGGGTCAATTAGTTACCCCTGATAATCGTCTTCTTTTACCTCAACCATTATCAACCTTAGAGGAGCAATCTTTAGAGCATCCTTACTTTTGGAGTGGGTTTACCTTAATTGGCAGTCCTTGGTAATTTAAAAGATGAGTCATGGAAGAATTTTGTAAAATTTTGTAAAATTGTACAAAATTGTCCACACTCTATTAGGCACTGAGACAGAAAGTTAAGGTAATGATTTAAGAGTTACAAGTCTCTTGTGAGAGTTTATCCGAAAAATCGAAGAATAATTGAATTTATAGAAAAAAATTAATGTTTTATGCTTTTCGTCTTTGTGCTAAAAATTTTCCTAACTTTCTAACAGTTTATTTATTGTCTTGTCGTAAATTAGAATAAATTATTGCCAAAGGCTTTAGGCTTATATAAAATGACATAACTTGATTTAATTTCTTATTTATTGCTTATTTATTGCTTATTAATCGTCTCTTAATCTTCTTGAAAAAGTGATCCAACGGATGAGTTCTTGGTAAGTTGGAGGGCTTTAATCACTTTTGATACAATTAATTTAAATCAGCTAAAACTTGTAAAAAACAAAAGTCAGATCATGGATTTGAGACAGATCAATTATAAAAAATAAGTAATAAAACTTAGGGTTCAGTTAATTAAATTTCCCCGTATCTGTTACTACTTTTCTTGAACTCATATCTTGCAGCTTCGCTTAAACTAGCTAGTTTAGGAGGCAAGAGGCAAGAGGCAAGAGGCAAAAGTATTTCATTTTGATGCTAACTTATTCAAAATTGACTACTTTTTTATAATTGTTTAGTTTTTATGTACTATTGGAAGATGTCAGTTGAAAAAAGAATAGCACCAAGAGGTAGAAAATATCGTTTTTAACGAGCAATTAAGCTGACTGCGAAAATAGGAGTAACTAATCATGAACTATTACTATTACGGAACTTTCCCGCCGATTTATCTCTATGCTGGAAATGATACTCTCTATGGCAACGCTGGTGATAATATTCTTCGAGGCTATGGAGGAGATGATCTTCTCAAGGGTTATGGAGGAGATGATATTCTCTATGGCAACGCTGGTAATGATGAACTCTATGGTGATGATAGTCCCTATGGTTATGAGGGGGACGATACCCTCTATGGTAACGCTGGTAATGATATTCTTGATGGTCATGGCGGAAGGGATCAACTTTATGGAGGTTCTGATGATGATCTTCTTTATGGAGGGGAAGGGAATGATCGACTCTATGGAGGTTTGGGTAATGATACCGCCTATGGAGGAGGAGGCGCAGATTTAATCTATGGTAATGAGGGAAGAGATAGACTCTATGGCAACTCTGATAATGATCGAATTTATGGAGGATCAGGATATGATCAAATTTATGGCAATAGCGGAAGGGATCTTCTTTACGGTGAAGATGGGACTGACGTAATTTATGGGGGCTACGGGAATGATATCGTTGTCGGTAATGATGACGGGGATTATCTTTATGGAGAGGAAGGAAATGATCAACTTTATGGAGGAAGAGGTACAGACTATCTCATTGGGGGTGAAGGTCATGACTCTCTTGACGGGGGGTTTGATAACGACACTCTCTCTGGGGGCAGCGGCCATGATACCCTTCTAGGTAACATCGGAGATGATTATCTCAGAGGTAATAGCGGTGATGATTATCTGATTGGTTATGATGGTGGTGGTGATGGTGAGTACGATACGTTATTAGGGGGAAGTGGTGGAGATACCTTCGTATTGGGAGATAGTGATGAAGTTTTCTATCTTAATGCTGGTTTTGCCCATATTATTGATTTTGAAGAGTTAGAAGGAGATAATATTCAGCTTTTTGGCGATCTGGGTGATTATTCCTTGCATTACGGGAATTTGTATGGGGATAACAGTCAACTTGATACTTTTATTAGAAGAAACAACGGGGATCTTATTGCCGTTGCACAGGATGTCACTGAACTCAATTTTACCTTTGTGTAAGCGATCTTCTCTCTCTTTAGAAGTAACTGACATAAAACCTGTCCGGTAGGCATTGCCCACCGGACGACAGGGATTCATGTTACCCTTGAGGGGTCAACCACCCGGCACTTAAAACGATGGTTAGGGCGATAAAAACGGTGCTGAGAGTCCAGGTAATTTGATTTAAGGTCTTTTCAGCACTTTTAGCCGAGGTAAATAACTGTGCTTGTCCTCCAATACCCCCTAAACCGTCTCCTTTGGGACTGTGTAAGAGGATGAGAACCACTAATAAAACCCCTGAAATAGTCCAAATAATTTGAATGATTTGTGGTAGTGTCATCGTTTTATTAACAATTGTTTATCTCATCTTACCTTAACGGGCGATCCGAACAGGGGTACTATTTCGCCTCACTTCTACCTCTGCAGGTTCAATGAGCGATCGCCCTGTCATTTCAGCCGGTTGGGGAAGTTGTAAAATTTGCAGGATCGTCGGAGCAATATCGGCCAGTTTGCCATCGTCTCTGAGTTCCACTAAGCCACCATGGCCGGGGATTTTCCGTTGTTCTCCTTCTACCACAATTAAGGGAACGGGGTTAGTGGTATGTGCCGTCCACAGGTTGCCGTTTTCGTCTCTCATGGTTTCGGCATTGCCATGATCGGCGGTTATTAGGGCAGTTCCCCCTAATTTACTGATACTGGATAGTAATTTGCCTAAGCAGTTATCCACGGTTTCGACCGCTTGGATGGCGGCTTCTGTGTTGCCGGTGTGGCCCACCATATCGGGGTTGGCGTAGTTAATAACAATTAGGGAATAAACCCCTTTTTCTACGGCCTTACAGGCTGCTTTGGTGACTGCTTCGGCGGACATGGCCGGAGACTGATCGTAGGTGGACACCATGGGACTTTGAATGAGTTCTCGGTCTTCTCCTTCTAAGGGTTGTTCTAAACCCCCATTAAAGAAGTAGGTGACGTGGGGATATTTTTCTGTTTCTGCCACTCGAAATTGTTTAAGTCCTCGTTCTGCGATCACTTCCCCTAATATATTGTTGAGGTTTTGGGGTTCAAAAGCGACCTTGACGGGGAGTCGGGGATCGTATTGGGTGAAGGTAACGAAACTGAGGGGATGAATGAAGTCTCGCTCAAATCCGTCAAACGTAGGCATGGTCAAAGCAGCAGAGAGTTGTCTGGCGCGATCCGGTCTAAAATTGAAGAAGATCACCCCGTCCCCTGGTTCAATGGCACCGGGGGCAATGCGCGTGGGGGGAATGAATTCGTCGGTTTTGTCGTGACGATAATAGTCTTCTAACACTTCAACGGCAGAACGGCCATCTCCTACCCCGTCTTGGGTAATCATATCGTAGGCCAGTTTCACTCTGTCCCAACGGCGATCGCGGTCCATGGCAAAGTACCGTCCACTAAGGGTGGCAATACGTCCGATTCCTAGTTCTTCAATGTGATCGCTAATTTTGGCGATCGCTTTGACTCCGTCGGTGGTGTTGGTGTCTCGTCCGTCGGTAATGGCATGAACGCAGACATCGGCTAATTGTTGTTTTTGGGCTAAATTCAGCAGTCCCAACAGGTGATTAAGATGGGAATGAACGCCCCCTTCCGAACACAACCCAATGAGGTGCAGTTTTCCTTTACGAGACTTCACTTCTTCGCAGAGATTGACTAAGGCTTCGTTTTCATAGATGGTTCCATCTTCTACTGCATCAGAAATTCTCACTAATTCTTGAGGAACAATGCGCCCTGCACCTAAGTTCAGGTGTCCTACCTCTGAATTTCCCATTTGTCCTTCAGGGAGGCCCACATCTTTACCTGATGTCCGAATTAGGGTTCTGGGATAGGTGGTCCACAGGCAATCCATTACTGGAGTTTGCGCCATTGCGATCGCGTTATTATCATCGGTTTGACGATAACCCCAGCCGTCTAAAATTACCAGCACCACTGGAGATACAGGTGCTTGTGCCATGTTCATTCACCTATTGTTCTATACTGCCGTGCCTGTTTATCATAACATTTTGACTTCAAATTATCTAGTATTTTGTCTGTATTGCTGATTACTTTTTTTCTTCTATTATTTAGTGGTTACACGGAGATTTTTTTTCTCTCATTCTAATCTTATGATTTCCTTCAACCAAAAAGTAACCATTTTCTTAGGTTTGAAGGTTATATTATTAAGCTTGTTGGACTTTTATAATGAAACTTTGATAAACTTTAAGATAAGCTTATCTTTCTTTTTGTCATGAAATCTTTAACAAGTTAGTTCTTCTCTTATGTTATCTCAGTTTAATTCGTTAGAAAATGCCCTTAAATATTTCTTTGGTTATGATCAATTTCGTGCTGGACAAAAACAGATTATTCATGAAGCTTTAAATGATAAAGATTTATTGGTAATTATGCCCACCGGTGGCGGTAAATCTTTATGTTTTCAACTGCCTGCGTTATTAAAATCTGGGGTGTGTGTGGTCGTATCTCCCCTTATTGCTTTAATGCAGGATCAAGTTGATGCTTTATTAGATAATGGTATCGGGGCAACTTTTTTAAATAGTACCTTAAATCGAGAGGAATTACAGTCAAGAGAAAATGCTATTTTAAAGGGTAAAATTAAGTTAGTTTATGTGGCTCCAGAACGATTATTAAATGATGGTTTTTTGAATTTTTTAGATTTTTTGAAGCAGAAAGTTGGTTTATCAGCGTTTGCCATTGATGAGGCTCATTGTGTGTCTGCTTGGGGTCATGATTTTCGTCCAGAATATCGACAGTTGAAACAGTTACGTTTCCGTTATCCTAAAGTTCCGATGTTTGCTTTAACGGCAACAGCAACGAAACGAGTGAGAGCAGATATTATTGAACAATTGGGGTTAGAAAATCCCACGATTCATGTGGCTAGTTTTGATCGGCCAAATTTATATTATGAAGTTCAACAAAAATCAAGACGAAGTTATACCCAATTATTAAATTATGTTCGGAGTCAAGAAGGTTCAGGTATCATTTATTGCCTCAGTCGTAAAAATGTAGAAACCATTGCATATCGACTACAACAGGACGGAATTGACGCATTACCCTATCATGCAGGGATGTATGACGACGAACGAGCAATCAATCAAACTCGTTTTATTCGGGATGATGTGAGAATTATTGTAGCAACCATTGCCTTTGGAATGGGCATTAATAAGCCCGATGTTCGCTTTGTGGTTCATTATGATTTACCGAGAAACTTAGAGAGTTATTATCAAGAATCTGGACGTGCCGGAAGGGATGGAGAACCAGCTAACTGTGCTTTATTTTTCAGTTTTGGGGATTTAAAACGGATAGAATATTTAATTGATCAAAAGATTAATGAAAAAGAGCAACGAGTCGGTCGTCAACAGTTGAGACAAGTGGTAGATTATGCAGAAGGAACGGAATGTCGACGAAGCATTGTTTTAAGGTATTTTGGACAGCAATATAAAGGAAAATGTGATAATTGTGATAATTGTAAACATCCGAAACCCGTTGAAGATTGGACCATTGAAGCACAAAAGTTTTTATCCTGTGTTGCCCGTTGTCAAGAAAGATTCGGGATGACCCATATTATTGATGTTTTAAGAGGGTCGAAAAAGAAAAAAATTGAAAAGTATGGACATCATTTACTCTCAACTTATGGCATCGGAAAAGAAAGAAGTGCAGCAGAATGGAAGATGTTAGGACGTTCTTTAATTCATCAAGGTTTTGTTAATGAAACAACGGACGGATTTTCTGTTTTAAAATTGAATAAGTATAGTTGGGAAATCTTCAGAAACGAGCGAAAAGTTGAAATTGCGATTACTGAATCTTTAACCTCAAAAGCATTAAACGAATATAATCCGAGAAAAGCAGAAAGTGATTTATTATTGCATAAATTAAGACAGTTAAGAAAACATTTAGCGGATCAAAATAAAGTTGCACCTTACGTTGTTTTTGCTGATTCGAGTTTAAGATTAATGGCACAAATTAAACCCCAAACCATCGAAGCATTCAAGAAAATTTCTGGAGTAACTGCTTATAAAGCGCAACAATATGGTGATAGTTTTGTCTCAGAAATTAGGGAGTTTTGTCAACAGCAAAGTTTACCCATTCCTTTACCCACATCTAGCAATATGATTACCTTACAATTGTATCAACAAGGGTTAAGCGTTCCAGAAATTGCCGAGAGACGAAACTTAAAAGAATCGACTATTTATACTCATCTTGCCGAATTAATTGAAATGCAGCAACCCATTGATATTAATCAGTTTATTTCAGAAGAGAAAAAAGCTAAGATTATTCAATGTATTCAAACCATTGGGGATGGTTCTTTGACTCCTTTAAAAAATCACTTAGGGGATGATTATAGTTATAATGAATTGAAGCTAGTTAGGGCTTGGTATAACAGACAAAATAGTTAAATAATTACTATGGAGTTAGGAGTTAGGAGTCAGGAGTCAGGAGTTAAATATTAGTTATAACTCACTGGTTAAGAGAAAGGCTATAATTAATCATTATAGGTTTCAAATTCTAATCCCTTACCTATTAGGTTGAATAGGAATTATTGGAAACTCTGGTAAAGAATCCAAAGCCATCGTTGTTGTTTGAAATGGACTACCTTACCTATTAGGTTGAATAGGAATCGTTGGAAACAATAGAGCGTAAATAAAAGGAAAATCTTTATCCGTCATCCATTTGGTAGAAAAACCGTAGTTTTTGATAACCTCCTTACCTATTAGGTTGAATAGGAATTGTTGTAAACTTGTAGTTTTCCTTTAAGTTGAAAATGATTGCAGCCGTTTCCTTACCTATTAGGTTGAATAGGAATCCTGAAAAACTGCGCTCAACTGCGATTAACTGCGATCGCTGATAAAGTGATTAACATTGGTCACTGATCACTGTTTACTGTTCACTGTTCACTGCCTTGCCTATTAGGTTGAATAGGAACCTTTAAAAACTGCGATTAACTCCAATCAACTGCGATCGCTGATAAAGTGATTAACATTGGTCACTGATCACTGTTTACTGTTCACTGCAAAAACGAAACAGTTAACCCTGACGGATAACGTTATCCGTCAGGGTTATCAACTGTTAAACTCAAGCTAAAATAGAAAAAGTTTTGCTGATCACATCGTCCATTTAGACAAAGACGTTATAAATTGAAAAAGAAAAGAAGGAAAAGAATCCGATTGGCACAAAATACTATCCTGAAATACAAAAAGAGGACTCCCGTTATATTTCTCCCCAAAAAAAGACTCATAGAAATTAACGGGAGATGAATTTTTGCCAACAAATAAACCGACCAGCGGGAGACAACTTACACGAGTTGACATTGTGTGTAGATTAATTTAAACTAGGGAAAGTATTAATAGTGGTCGAACTAATGCTTACATTAACTTACGAATTTAAGCTAATCCCAAATAAGCAACAAATTGAGGTAATTGAACATACTTTAAATGTTTGTCGCTCCGTCTGGAATTATGCTTTAAGAGATCGTAAGGACTGGCTAAGTTCTAGAAAATCCCCTGTTAATTCTTGCTCATTAATTCAGGAATATATTATTTCTCCTGACGTACCTTACCCTAATTATCACAATCAAGCTAAAGCATTAACAAAGGCCAAGAAAACTAATGACATACTCAAATCAGTAAACGCTCAAGTTTTACAACAAGTCTTGAGGACTTTAGATAGAGCTTTTGCCGATATGCAGTCCAAAAAGTTAGGCTTTCCGCGCTTTAAAAATAGGGATAGAATGCGGTCTTATGTATATCCTCAAATGCTAAAAGATTGTATTAAAGGTAACGAAATTAAATTACCACACCTAGGATGGGTAAAGTTTAGAAAGTCTAGAGAAATACCTGATGGGTTTGAGTTAAAACAAGCTCGCATTGTAAGGAGAGCTAATGGTTACTTCATGATGCTTTCTTTACAGTTAGATGTTAATATTCCTGACGTTTCTTTTCATGGACATCCTTTAGGTATTGACTTAGGTTTAGATAAATTCTTGGCTACTTCCGATGGTGAACTTGTGGATAGACCTCGATTCTTAAATCGACTACATCGTAAGCTGAAATTGCTACAGCGTAGATTAAGAAATAAGAAAAAAGGCTCTAATAATAGACACAAGTTAAACAAAAAGATAGCTAGATTACATCAACGAATTTCTGATACTCGTAAAGACTGGCATTTCAAGTTAGCTCATCGTCTTTGTGACCAATCACAATCAATATTTATTGAAGATATTGATTTTAGGTCATGGGCTAAAGGAATGTTATCTAAACATTGTCTTGATGCTGGTTTTAGACAATTCATAACCATTCTTAAATGGGTAGCATGGAAAAGAGATGTTTTTGTTAATGAAGTTGACAAGAATTTTACATCTCAAATTTGCCCTAATTGTGGGTTTCATACTGGTAAGAAAACCCTTGATGTTAGAGAGCATAATTGTCCTGAATGTGGGTATAAAACCCACCGAGACGTGGCAGCAGCGCAAGTTATCAGAAATCGTGGTGTAGAAGAATATGCGCTAGGGCATAGCGTATCTGAAAATGCCTGTGGAGATGATGGGACGGGGGCTTTGCCTAGTTACCAATCTGTGAAGCAGGAAATCTTAAGCGCGAGTTTAAGAATCC